>JAITBJ010000070.1 GCA_031283665.1 Candidatus Opitulatrix cubana | reverse complement strand
GCTCTTCATGAAAAGGGCATTTATCATCGAGATATAAAACCGTCAAACATTATAATTTGTGAAAATAAACCTGTGCTAATAGATTTTTCTATTTCCACATTTGACAATGCTACAGCGCTGACTCAAATAGGAAGTGTGATAGGCACTCCGCAGTATTTATCACCTGAAGCTCATTTGCAAAACTCATCCTTTGATACATCAGCTTCATCTGATTGGTGGGGATTTTCCGCCACGCTTTGCTTCGCTCTTACAGGCAAACCGCCTTTTGGTGAAGCTGCTGCTACACTATCAAATATAAATGCAGGCAATATAGATTTGCAAGGGTTAGGAGCAAGTGTTAGACAGATTTTGTCTGTTGCACTTGACCCTGATATAAAAAATCGCGCAAGTGCGTGGGAGACCCTTGATGAGTTAGCAAATAATGTTAAAAAGCATCGTTTCCGTGATAGAATGTTTATATGGCTAAACAAAAACTAACAAAATCTCAAAGAGTGGAAATTGCTCGCGATAAAGCAGCTCAAATGAGAGCTCGCAAGGCCCAAGAGCAGAAAAAGCAAAGAGTGCTAGTTGGCATAATTGTGGGAATAATTGTGCTTGCTGTAGTAGGTCTAATAGTAGGAATAGCAATTTACAGATCATCTCTTCCAAAAGATTATTCTCAGTCTCAAGGAAAAGACCAAGATATAGCAACTATGAAAAGTCTTGATCATCCTGCAGGTATGACAGATGATGGTGGTATATTAGTTGGTAAAGATGGGCTGAATAAACCAACGCCAGGCGCTATAAAGGTTGACAATTTTTCAGATTTTGGATGTATAGCTTGTAGAGTAGTAGATACTAAAATACGAGGAGACCTTGAAAAATATATTCAAGATGGCAAAATCAACTTTATAATTCACCCAGTAGCCACTCCTTGGCTTGCAAAGGCTTTTACTGATGGTTATACTAGCAGAATGACAGGAGCAGCGCTTTATATTTATCAAAATGATCCCGAGCATTTCTTAGATTTTTTCTATGGAGTGTTCGCTGATGAATCACTTCCTATTGACTCAAAGCCTGACGGCTCTAGTGCAGCTTATCCTTTTTCTGATTCAGATATTCAGCAATTAGCTGCAAAATTGGGCGTGAAACCAGATGTGGCTGCAAAATGCACTGATGGACAATATAAAGATTATGTGACAGCATCGGCTGCATATTTTTCAGGGCTAATAAGCGGGCTTACAGGCGTAGGCACACCATATTTCTTAGTAAATGATGAGCGCCTGCCAAGGAATGTAGATGTTTTGACTCAGATAAAAAATCTAACAGGTGAGGCTAAATAATCCTAAAGGCTAAATAATCTAATGCAGATATTCAGACCTAAAAGCGAATTACCAAAGAAAACTCGTAATCAGCTTTTGCTTTCATTAGTTTTGATGTCTGTGGCAGCAGGAATAGTTTTTTCATCATTTTTTATACCTTTTTCAATAGGTTTGAATCTAATTCAGGCAGGAATTGCTGAAGAGACAGCTCATGATAAATTAGAAGATAGCGTTTTCCAGCCTTTGCCTCAGCAGTCTGTGATTTTTGCTAATGATAAAAAAACGAAATTAGCTACATTTTATATTCAAAACAGAATAGTGGTGCCTCTTTCACAGATTTCACCTTATTTGCAGCATGCAGTGATAGCAAGAGAAGACCGTAGATTTTATTCTCATACAGGAATAGATTTAGTAGGCATTTTGCGTGCCTCATTGACCACATTTTCTAATCAGGATGATATGCAAGGTGGGTCTACCTTGACTCAGCAGTATATCAAAAACACTTTAATAGATTTAGCACTTCAAGAGGGAGACCCTATATCTGCATACAGAGCTTCAGAGCAGACGCTTTTTAGAAAAATTAGAGAAGCGCAACTAGCTATTGAAATAGATAATCGTATGTCAAAAGATGACATTTTGCAAGGCTATTTAAATGTAGCTCCTTTTGGTCCACAAGTTTATGGTGCTGAAACTGCCGCAGAGCATTATTTTTCTAAACACGCAAAAGATTTGAATCTAGTGGAATCTGCTACTATTGCAGCCATTACAAAGTCTCCTGCTGTTTATGAGCCTACCGCTCATCCTGAGGAGGCCACTCGTCAGAGAAATATAGTTCTTGACCTGATGGCAGAGACAGGATATATCACTGATAGCCAAAGAGATGCTGCAAAAGCTATAGATTTGAAAAGCAGTCTAAAAGTTCAAAGTGTGAAAGTGGGATGCCAAGCTGCAGGTTCGGCTGCTTTTTTCTGTGATTATGTGCAAAATGTGATTTTGTCAGACCCTATTTTCGGACAAACAGATTCAGACCGTAGAAACTTTTTATATACTGGCGGTTTAAAAATCTATTCTACATTAGATGCTAAAGGGCAAAAAGCTGCTCAAGAGCAAGTAGATAATGCTATACCTGGAAATGATCCATCAGGTTTAGGTGCCGCAATGACAGCGGTAGAGCCTGGCACAGGAAAAATAATTGCTATGGCTCAAAATAAGCCGTATGACCCTGCAGGAGTTGAACCTGGATCCACTGCTATAAATTATAATGCACCGCTTGCACTTGGAGGCTCGGGCGGTTTCTCTCCTGGCTCCACATGGAAGCCGTTTGTTTTGGCCACATGGTTAAAAGATGGATACTCTCTAAACGCTCTTATGAAGACACCTGATAGAGTCTTTCAAACATCTCAATTTGCATGTGCTTCACCTGGTGAAACCTGGAACTTGCATAATGCAACTGGAATAAGTTTCCCAACGCAAACCCCTCTTGTGGCTACAGAGCAATCTAATAACGTGCCATTTGCTGTGATGGCTACAAAATTAGGTTTATGTGATATTGTGGAAACTGCTAAATCTATAGGGTATCAAGGTGCTACACAATCCACGCAGGATCTTACTGCTAATTTGACAACTATTCCGCCAACTACAATTATTGGTGTGGGCAATGCCACGCCTTTAAATATGGCTGATTCTTATGCTACATTTGCTGCTAAAGGAGTCCACTGTGATCCTGTGGCAATAGACTCAATTGAAAAATCAGATGGCACTCTTGCCGCCGTTCCGCAGCCTAACTGTCAGCAAGCAATTGGTGAGGATGTGGCAGCAGGAGTAGATTATGCTTTACAGCGTGTTATAACTAACGGTCTTGCACGTGGTTTTGATTTAGATGGGCGAACTGCAGCACTTAAAACAGGTACTGCTGAAGCGAATCATCATATATGGGCATGCGGCTATACGCCACAAGTGGCTACTGCCGTATGGGTAGGAAATCCAAATTGGGATCAAGATTTGCAGAATATGACAATTAATGGTGTCTATAAATATGTATGGTATGGTTTAGATTTGCCAGTTCCTATATGGCAAAAGTTTATGAATGCTTATCTTGCAGGAAAGCCTGCCCTTGATTTTCCAGAAATTGATCCAAAGTATTTGATTAATACAATATCTGATGCAGGAAGTAATGGATATATACCATCGCCATCACCAAGTCCAAGTGGCGAACCAGATCCTGCGCCTACGCATAAGCCTACTCCTACGCCAAAGCCTACACCTCCTCCAAGTCCGACTCCTACACCCTCACCATCTGGTTAGTTATTAAAAGTAGTTTGTGATAAAGGCAGTTTGTGATTAAATTTTTAAAAGCTTCGCGCTCAATTTCCTTATATCCTGCTTTCTTAACAGCATTTATGGGAGGAATATCTGCTCTTTTTCTGGATACATCTGCTACTCAAAAAGTCCTTTTTTTGCTTTGTTTAGGTTTAGCAATTTGTTTGCAAATAGCAGTTAACACAGCTAATGATTTCTTTGATTCAAAAAAAGGACTTGATACAAAAGAGTCTAATCCATATAATATGATTGCGCAAGGGGTAGTCACACCAAAATATATGTTTAGATTATATATTATCTTTTTAGCGCTATCTTCTGTAATAGGTTTATCTATAATTTTGATTTCTCAATTTTATATAGGGCTTATTTGGGGAGCAGCTTTTTTGGCTTTGACTTATTTTTATTCAGGCTCATCTCATCCTTTAGGCTGGCTTCCGCTAGGAGAGTTGATTTCGTTTGCAGCATTTGGCCCAGTAGGTGTGATACTAACTCATTATGTGATTTATAAAGAGTTTGGCATTTTGGAAATTGTTTTGGGAATTGTGGCAGGGCTTCTTACTGCTCCTATGATGTATTTAAATAATGTTAGAGATTTGAAAACAGATTCTGCTGCTGGAAGGCTTACACTCCCTTTTTATATAAAAAGCTATTTGAAAAAATAAGTTAAATCTCTAAAATAGTCACAGCTGGGCGGCATAAAAATCTAAAAGGGAAATAAGCTGATGTTCCTAATCCCTCGGATATAGAAACTATAGAGTTTTCCATTTGAAAAACGCCTGATGCTTTATCTTTTGGAATATCAGAATTAGTTACAAGCGCTCCAATTTTTGGGAGTCTAATTTGACTGCCATGTGTGTGACCAGCAAAAAGGAAATTAGTGTTATTCTCTAAAAAAGGTTTTAGTGCTTCTAAATAAGGCGCGTGAGTGATTCCAATTGTAATTTCATTTTTGCCTTTGCTGTTTTCTAATATATTTTTTATATCACTATTCTTTTTGAAATGATAATCAAAACTGCCAGCAATTTTGAGTTTTTTGTTTTTAATTTTTATTTCAAACTGGGTTTCTTCGGCAAATCTCCATCCTAAAAACTCTAATCCTGCAATAAGCCGTTTTGTGTCTAATCGTTTTTTGTCAGTGTAATTAGATTTTCTTGAGCTTGGACCGAAAAAATACTGAAACGGATTTGAGATTTTTGGTGCAAAATAATCATTAGACCCTAAAACAAAAGCACCTGGTATTTTATCAAATCCTGCATCACGCATTGTGTCAATTAAGCAGTTTATAGCGTTATTTGAAGAAATGCTATCTCCTGTGCAAATTATAAAATCTAATTCTTCTTTTTTGAGTTTTCTTATAAACTTTAGTTTGCGTTTTTGATGAGGAAAAAGATGTATATCAGATATATGGAGGATTTTTATGCCGTTATTATTTATTTTTACTCTATTTATTTTGAAAAGCCGTGTTTCAATAAAAGAATAAGCAGCTGCTAAAAACGCAAAACTTGTAAAAAACGCAAACGCCCGAAAAATGCGTGCAGTGCCTTTATTCATTTTCTAATTTTGGTTCAGCTGCTTCTGATTTTGGCTTTACTCCAATAGCAGTTTGTACGCTAGCAGGATTTATCTTAGGGGGAGTGCCGCCAAAGATAGGGCAGTATTCATCCTTATATGCACACCAGTCGCAAAGCGGATTTTGCCGTGCTTCCCAATTATTTTCTGTAGCACATATTTTGACCTTATTCCATATATCAGTTATCTCTTTTTCAAGAGCAGCTATATCATTTTTGCTTACAGAGCTTTCCACAGCTTTTCCGTCTTTCAGATAATATAGCGTTAAAAGGGCAGGAGGCTGTTTATAATTTTTCTCCCATAAATATGCGTAAAATCTGAGCTGGAAAATCACTTCATCTAAAAATCTAGGATTTGGAGATTTTCCTGTTTTATAGTCTACTATTCTTATCTGTCCATCAGGGCTTTTATCTACACGGTCTATTTGACCTAAAAAGCATACGTCGTCTGTATTAAATCTGATCCACTGCTCCTGACTTTGGGAATATATTTTGCTAGGGTCTTCCATTTTGAAATAGCTTTCTAAAAGCTCTTTAGCATCTTCGAAAAATGAATTATCTATTTTTAAATCTGATAATCCGGACTGCTTTTCTTGTGCTAATTTTTTATCATCAGCGGCTAGTTTATTCCAAGAGCTTTCTATAATAGATAGTGCATAATCTAAATTGCGTTTATCAGCAAATTGATTAAATACATCTTGTAAGATTTTATGCACGAGAATCCCTTTTGCGGCTTCAGGAGATGATGGAAATTTGATTTTGTCAATTTTATTTAATCTAAATGAGAGCGGGCACTTTTCAAAACTTTTTGCAGCAGTTGGTGAAAGAGTAGGGCGTGCTTTATACATAAATTAATGGTATCATATAAGTATTATGGCTAATAGAAAAAATGTTTATATATGCGTGTTTGACACATTCTCAATAGGTCTAGGACCCTCAAGCTCGCATACAGTAGGCCCTATGCGAGCAGCAAAACATTTTTTCCAGTATTCTCGAAAGAAATTTGATGCTCAAAAAAAAGCTGATATATCTGAAAGAAAATCTACAAATCAAAACTTTTCAGATTCTGCAAACTTATATTTTACAATTGAACTCTACGGCTCTCTTGCTGCCACATCTATTGGTCACGGTGTAACTAATTCTGTTTTAGCCGGTCTTGAGGGCGATGACCCAGCACTAGTAGATCCTGAATATGTAAAGTCCCTAACCGATAACACTGCTGATAATAGTGTATTAAATCACAAAATCATTTTGAAACCGAATGTTAAAATCCATCCATCTCACACAAATGCTATGAGATTTTTCGCTTACTCTGATAAACAGAAAAAGAATCTAATTGCCGAGAGAGATTATTTTTCTATAGGCGGAGGTGCTGTTCTGTATCGCGAAAAATCGAGAGATTTATATCGCGAAAAATCAGGAGAGCTAGTAAATATAGCAAAACCTGTTTTGAGAAATAAAGAGCTTCCATTTGTAACAATGACAGATGCTTTAAGACTGTGTGAAGAAAAAGGCATCACACTTTGGCAGCTAGCAAAAGAGTATGAACTTGAAAATTATTCGGCTGATGAACTGGAAGCTGGTTTGAAAAAGATTTGGGAGGTTATGCGTGAAAGCGTGGAAGAGGGTTTAAAAAAAGATGGCATTTTGCCAGGGGGGCTAAATGTGCCCCGCAGAGCAAAGTCTGTGTTTGAAAGGCTTATTAAGGAAGCTCAGCAGGGAAAGAATATAGGAAATCAAAAGCTTATGGCTTATGCATTAGCTGTGGCAGAGCAAAATGCCGATGGTCAAAGAGTGGTTACAGCTCCTACAAACGGTTCAGCAGGTGTGATACCAGCAGTTTTGTATACATGGGTTAGAGATCAAGAAGCTATGGATGTGCCCCTTTCTCAGATTGAAAAAGGCATTGGCAGATTTCTTTTAACAGCTAATATAATCTGCTCAATTATAAGGACTTATGCATCTATTGCTGGTGCAGAAGTAGGCTGTCAAGGTGAAATAGGTTCTGCATCTTCAATGGCTGCTGCAGGATTGACCGAGCTTTACGGAGGCAGCTCAAAGCAGATAGAAAATGCGGCAGAAATTGCATTAGAGCATCATCTTGGTTTAACTTGCGACCCAATTAAAGGGCTTGTCCAGATTCCGTGTATAGAGCGTAATGCAATTTCTGCTCGCACAGCAGTCTCTGCTGCACAGCTTGCAATGTGCTCACAAGGGTCTCATTTAGTAAGCCTTGATAAGACTATTATCACAATGAATGAAACTGGAAAAGATATGAATGAAAAATATAGGGAAACAGCACTTGGCGGTTTAGCAAAAAACTTTACTACATGCTAAAAGTTTATGGGTATTTTATATTTATTTGATGCGTTAACAGTGCTGATAGGAGTAGTTTATATTCTCTATCAGATGGCTTATGTAATAGTATCTTTGACTCATAAACCAATTGTGTTTCCTGATGCATCTCCAAAAAAATATGGAATTGTAATTAGTGCGCGAAATGAAGAAACTGTGATTGGAAATCTTTTGCAGTGTCTAAAAGATCAAGATTATCCTGATTCTATGTATGATGTGTTTATAGTGGCAGATAATTGCACTGATAACACAGCTGAAATTTCACGAAAATATGGTGCCACAGTTTATGAACGATTTAATACTACTCAAGTTGGCAAAGGTTGGGCGCTGGCATATTTATTTGATAAAATGCAGGAAGATAAAAAAGAGAAAAAATATGATGCGTTTATAATTTTTGACGCTGATAACACTATGGAGCCTGATTATCTGAAGCAGATGAATAAATGCTTTTCGGCTGGATATGATGTGGTCACAAGTTATAGAAACTCTAAAAATTTCTCTGGTAATTGGGTGTCATCTGGCACAGCGCTTTGGTTTATAAGAGAATCACGAATGATAAATAACACTCGTATGATTTTGGGAAATAATTGCCACGCAGGCGGCACAGGATTTTTGTTTTCGCAAAAAGTGATGCAGAGAAATAAAGGATGGAAGCATCATTTGATGACAGAAGATTTAGAGTTTAGTATTGACTGCATACTGCATAAAGATAAAATAGGATATTGCGGTCAGGCAATTTTATATGATGAGCAGCCAGTTTCATTTCGGCAATCTTGGAGGCAGCGCCTTAGATGGTCCAAAGGATTTTTGCAAGTTTTCCGTCACTATTCACGCCAAATGATAGCACATGCAATAGATGAAAAAGATTTTTCATCAGTTGATATGTCGTTGATTTTATGCCCTTGGATGGTTATATTTATAATTCGTGAAATCCTTGCAGCCATTTATGTTTTCTTTGATTCGGTTTCCCTAGAGAGTCAAATTTCCACCACTTACACTCTTGCTATAGGATTTTTAGCTTCCACAATTCCTATGTCAATAGTTGTAATAATCACTGTGTTTGCAGAGCGCAAAAATATACGAGCTACTAATTTAGAGTTGCTAGTTTATTCACTCACATTTCCTATATATGTGATGAGTTATATTCCTATATCTTTTCAGGCTATATTTTCTAAACCACAATGGAAGCCAATTGTTCACACTGGCGGCTGATATTATATTGCTGATATTACATTATCCACTAAATTAGATTATTTATAAATTGTGTTTACTTGATAAACTAGACATATGTATATACGAAATGATAAAAGAGCACCGAACCAATTAAGAGATATTAAAATTGAGAGAGGCTGGCAAGAAGCCGGTGAAGGAAGTGTGCTAGTTAGTTTTGGAAACACGAAAGTTTTATGCACTGCCACATTTGATACTTCGGTTCCAAGATGGATGAAAGACTCAGGCCGCGGCTGGGTGACTAGTGAATATGAGATGCTTCCAAGAGCAAATAATGAGAGAAACTCCCGTGAATCGCGAAAAGGAAAAATCGGTGGCAGAACTCATGAAATATCAAGATTGATAGGAAGATCTTTGAGAGCAGCTGTGAACTTGGAAGCACTTGGCGAAGCGCAAATTATTATAGATTGTGATGTTTTGCAAGCAGACGGCGGCACACGGTGTGCATCTATCACAGGAGGATGGGTGGCCCTGAAAGATGCTCTGCTTTGGGGAAAAGAAAATGGATTTATATCAGATATAGATTTAGTTTTAGAAAAGCAAATTGCAGCAGTCAGCGTTGGCATTTTGAATAACACACCTATTTTAGATTTGCCTTATGAAGAAGATTCACGAGCTGAAACCGATATGAATGTGGTGATGGCGTCTAATGGCGAATATGTAGAAATACAAGGCACTGCAGAGCGGCAAACTTTTAATAGAGATGAACTAAATCAGCTGCTTGATTTGGCAAATGAGGGATGCGGTGAATTATTTAAGCTCCAAAACAACTTATATAAATAACAAAATATAAATCAAAAATATATGAATAATAAAAAGTCTCAAAATCCAAAACAGAATGTAAAACTGGTTTTAGGCACAAATAATGTTCATAAACTCAACGAGTTTCGTTCAATTTTAAAGCGTCTTATTTTAGAAAACTATTCTGAAAGCGATTTATCTGTTTTAGATTTTATTGGCACTGCGTCAGATTTTGAAATATCTGATATCCCTGAAACGGCTTTAACATTTGAAGACAATTCAAAGCTGAAAGCTGAAGCTGTTTTTGAAAAATCAAATCTGCCGACTCTTGCAGATGATAGCGGACTAATAGTTGATATTTTAGGAAATGCACCGGGCATACTTTCTGCAAGGTGGTCAGGTGCACACACTGATAATGATGATAATATGAATCTTTTACTTGCGCAAATGAAAGATATACCGTTTGAGGGCAGAAGTGCACATTTCCTATGCTGCATGACGCTTATTTGCCCATCCGTTGAACCCTCTTCTGAAAAACCATCTTCTCGCGAAGCGCAGATGAAAGTTGCAGTAGGAAAATGCTATGGTTATCTAAATGATGCAAGACTTGGTGCAGGCGGTTTTGGTTATGATCCAATTTTTATGCCAAACGCCTATTTTGGAAATTATCAAAGCTCTCCAAGCGGTGGCAGATCATTTGCTGACCTGCCAGACTCATTCAAAAATGTTCATTCTCATCGTGCTAAAGCTACCGAACAGCTTTTTGATAAAATCTATAAAATCTTATCAGAGTAAACTGTTTCACAGTAGATGATTGTGTGAAAAAAATGGTTTTAGTTTATTATACTGATTTACTATACTAGCATACTGATGAAGCTGTGATCCAACTAGACGTTCCACTTGGAGCAGTAGTACTAGAATTAGTTAATGCAGTTTCAAAAATCCTACTTCCGCCTCCTGACGGAATATAAAGACCATACTTTTTAGCTGATAAATTAATCCAACTATTACCCCATATAGTTAACCATATTGAATAAACAGAGCCGGACTGCTGCACAGCCACTGCATATGATAGACCGGTAGATGGTCCTGTGGCGCAGTATTGAGCAGAAGTCAGAGCTGAGCTAGGTGTAGCGCTGTTGACTCTATTTATAAACAACTCCAATTTTCTACTTCCGTTATTGTCTTGAACGATTAAAGGAACAGAAAATCCGCTGCGATATGATGATAAAGGTACGTTATCAAATAGTTTTGTATAAATTCTTGTGTCTCCGACATTAATGCCGGCAGCTTTCCAGTCTGTGGTTGATGCTATAGATGCGTCTATTTCTGATTTAGAGTATAAACTCAAATTATCTCTTGCTGTTTCTGCCGTGTTTGCGCTTGTACCACCTTTTGCAATTGGAAGTGGTGATGTGGCGCTATCAGTAGATGATTTCAATTCATATCCGCTGATTCCGCATATTAAACCAAAAGTTAGCACTGTTAGCGCTGCTCCAATTTTGTTTATTTTCTTTTTCATTTTGTCTCTTTCTGTATAGTAGTTTTGCAATAAATCGTGTTTACAAATTATTACCTTCTTGTTATAGTTTACAAAAAAATCGACGAACCCCCCCCGTGCACTCAAATTATAACAAAATTATAACAATTTGTTATAATTTTTACTTATTATAATTTTCACGCCTCGCTTCAACCATTAAAACGGTCTCGCTCGGCGTGTCATTTGGCACAGCTGGAACCGTTGCTGATGGTGGAAAAACAACAAAAGGCTGGCGTGTGTTGGGGGTTGGGTCTATTCCAAGTGTGACCTCGGCAAGTGGTCAATCCACAGAGGTGCCTACAAATAGTGCGTATAATTTGGCAGAAGATCAGGATGGGGTTGGTGCGGCCTTTTCAACATCTACAGGAGAGAACAGTAGAAATTTTTTCGATTCTTCAACAACTAGGAATAGGATTGCTAATACTTCCGATACTT
>JAITBJ010000064.1 GCA_031283665.1 Candidatus Opitulatrix cubana | reverse complement strand
TTATTATCATTAGTTTTGAGAGAGCTTCGTCCTGATTCAGGTCAGATTTATGTAGCAGGAAAAGATTTGCAAGCTATTTCAAATATGTCAGTTCCAAAGTTTCGCAGACTTTTAGGAGTGGTCTTTCAAGGGTTTAGACTTTTGCCATCAAAAACAGTTTATGAAAATGTGGCTTTTGCGCTAGAAGTGATAGGTGCATCACGCTCCACAGTTTCTGCTCTTGTGCCCGAAGCTTTGAAAACAGTAGGTCTTGATGGTAAAGAAAACAGAATGCCTCATGAGCTTTCTGGTGGCGAGCAGCAAAGAGTGGCAATAGCTAGAGCTGTGGTAAATAAGCCACCAATTCTTCTTGCAGATGAGCCCACAGGTAATTTGGATCCCACCACATCTACTGAAATTATGAAAGTTTTGAAGCAGGTGAATGCTAACGGCACTACTATTTTAATGGCCACACATAATGAAGATATTGTGAATCAGGAAAGGCGAAGAGTGTTAGAATTGAGTGGTGGCAAACTAGTTCGCGATGAACTCGGCGGCACCTATGATTCGTCGGTAGAATATAATAAATTGCATAAGGAAAAGCTCGCCCAGAAGCAAAAAACACGCGAGCAAAATCTGAAACAGGGTAGAAAAGAGTAGCAATAATGAGATTTAGATTTGCTCTTTCACAGGCAGGAATTGGATTAAAAAGAAATCTTTCAATAGTTATATCTGTAATCATTGTCACATTTATTTCATTATCATTTGTTGGCGCTTCAATACTTTTGCAAATGCAAATAGTGCAAGCAAAAGGCGAATGGTATGACAAAGTGGAAGTTAGCGTTTATATGTGCCCTAACGGCCAAAGCTCCTCGCTAAATTGCTCATCGGAAATAGAAGCATCTGGTGAAGAAATAAACGATGTGCAAAATATAATTCATTCGCAACTGTCTGATGATGTGGAATCAGTTTATGTGGAAAATAAGGAAGAAGTTTTTCAAGAGTTTGAAAAAGTAAATCCTGGCGGGGTGGTTGAGGGGCAGACCTTGACACCAGATGATATGCAAGTGATTTTGAGGCTGAAACTCAAAAACCCCGAAAACTATCAAGTGGTGTCTGATGTTCTAACAGGGCGGCCCGGTGTAGCAGAGGTTAGAGACCAGCGCCAGCTTTTTGAGCCACTTTTCAAAACGCTAAACTCGGCAAGTGCTTTGTCTGCAGGTCTTGCAGTGATAATGCTTTTGGCTGCGGTTTTGCTTATCACCACCACTATTAGACTTTCTGCACAAAGCAGACGCCGTGAAACAGAAATAATGAGATTAGTAGGAGCATCAAATTCATTTATTATGCTGCCGTTCCTGCTCGAGGGAATAATTTCTGCACTTATTGGCTCCCTGTTATCAGTTTCAATGTTGCTACTTGTGGTGAAGTTTTTCATCAACGATTGGTTAGGCTCATCTATTCATTGGATACGCTTTGTGAATATGGCTGATGTAGCGCTTATTTCTCCTATTCTTGTAGGCGCCGCTGTGATTCTGTCAGCGCTCGCATCATTTGCCACCCTCAAACGCTACATGAAAATCTAGCGCGAGCCGCAATCGCAAAAAGCTTTTAGCTTTTTAGCTCTGCTTTCTAATGGCTCGCTACTTAAAGAGATAAACTCCTGCACTGTATCCCCCAGCGTTTACTTACTTGCAGCTTCGCTGCATCATTTCAGCTAGCCCCACCCTTCAAGAATCAGTGTTTTATAACCACTATATCGGTGTGACGAGAACCTTAAACTGTTATACAGTATACAGAATATATAATTCAGGTCAAATGCACCTAAAAATGTTATCATTTTTCTGCCCGTAAAAACTTGCACAAAAATATAAAAAATTTAATTAATGTTATTTTGAAGTAGAATGTTCGGTTTTGGGGTGTATGAGACTTTCGCGCAAGATGTTCCTATTTAAGTAAGAAAGGCGAATACAACGAGCGATACCCGAGCACTGTTTCGGGAGCGAGAGACCCCATAAATCGAACATTCTGCTCAAAAATCCGAATAATTTTTTATATTTTTTGTCCCTTTTTTGCAGAATCTTCACATATAAGCTTTCTGTTAAACAGGAGCGTGATAAAATATAAGTATGAAATCAAAGCTTTTAAGCCTGTTTACAGTAGCAATTTTTGCATTTTGCACTGTATTCATTTCAATTCCAAAATCTTATTCTGATGACCTCGCGGACCTAGAAGCAAAAGCACGTGATGCAGCTAATCTCTCTGCCACATTAGATGCAGCCCTTGAATCTGTGCAAGGTGATTTAGGTAAAATTGTTGCAGATTTGATTACAGCAAAAGCAGAAATCCCGAAAGCTGATGCTGCTAAAAAAGCTGCTGACAAATCATATAAAGAGAACAAGCAGAAAGCAGAAAGTTTAAAAAAGAGACTCTCTACAGCGCAAGCTCTTAAAAAGAAAATCACTCATGATGCGGCCACTGCTGGAAAGACTATGGATCAAGCTCGTGCCACAATCGCTAAACAAGCGCGGGAATCTTTAGGAGGAAATACCGAGTTTGAAGATTTTGATGTGATTATGGGCTCCACTTCTGTTGATGAGTTTATAAAAAGAATAGAAGTAAAAGATACTATAAATAGAGTGTCATCCCGTGCATTAAATGATGCAGCAATTTTGAAATCCACATCTTTATCAAAGCAGCAGAGAATCAAAATTGTAGAAGAATTAGTTGATAATTTGAAAAAGGAAGCTGATGCCGCATACGCTGCTGCAAAATCTGCAAAGCAAAGAGCTGATTCAGAAAGTCAGCGTCTCCATTCTCTCCAAGCGCAGCTTACTGCAAGTCAAGCTCAGTATGAAGCGCGCAAAGGTGAATTAGCTGCTCAAACAGAAAAAGTGAAACGAGAGCAGGCTGCTTTTGAGGCGCAGATTGCAAAACTTCGTCCCTCTGGAGGCGGCGGATATGGACCAACTCCAGCTTCTGGATTTTGGGGTTGGCCGTTAGGTGGAAACTTTACAGATTGGAATAATTATGGAATCTCTACATGGGGCGGACTTCCTCACACAGGTGATGATTTAGCAGGTCCGTGCGGTGTGCCAGTTTATTCCACAGCACCAGGCACTGTAATTTGGGCAGCACCAGTTTGGTATGAGGGTGGAAATCAAAAAGTGATAATAGATCACGGCACTCTAGGCGGCGTTCGTTATGAATCGCG
>JAITBJ010000031.1 GCA_031283665.1 Candidatus Opitulatrix cubana | reverse complement strand
TCTATTCCAGATATTGAAATAACTACAGACATAATAGTAGGATTTCCTACAGAAACCGATGAGGATTTTGAAGAGACTTTGAATATAATTAGAGATGTTGAATTTTTGTCTGCTTACACATTTATCTATTCTCCACGCCCCGGAACTCCAGCAGCTGAAATGGTGCAACTTGATAAAAATGTAGTTCAAAAACGATTTGAAAAACTCCAAACTCTGCAAGATGAGATAATGCTAAAACGGCATAAAGCTTATATAGAAAAAATTGTAAAAGTGCTTGTGGAAAAGCATTCGGGCAGAAAAGATGACAAAACAAAACGCTTTACAGGAAGAGATGAGCACGGTATTCTGGTTCATTTTGAGAGTTTTGCAGAGCCAACTCCTGGTTCTATAGTAGATGTGAAAATCACATATTCAGCTCCCACTCATTTGCTCGGAAATTTGGAATCTGAATCTAATAAAGGAAAAGTTTAGGAAAATTCAAATGACTAACGCTGCAAAAAAAAGCCAAACATTAAAATATGCTATTGCTGGAGCTGGAATTGAGGGTCAAGCTGCTTATAAATACTTCTCTAAAATAGGAAATACAAAACTGTTTGATGATAGCAATAATAAATATGAATCACTAGATAAAATACCTGCAAACTGCATAGTTGTTAGAAGCCCTGGAATTCATCCAAACCGTTTACTTGAAAATGCTAATATAAAAAAATCAAATATCACATCATCTACAAATGAATTCTTTTCCAGAGTGAAAAACACAATCATTGGCGTAACAGGCACAAAGGGAAAGGGCACTGTATGCTCTATGATAGAAACTATTTTGAAAGATGCACTGCCAAATGATAGAAATGTTTTCCTTGTTGGAAATATAGGAGTTAGTGCATTAGAAATTATTGACAAAATTCGCGACGGTGACATTATAATTTATGAATTAAGCTCTTTCCAATTATTAGATTTACGATATTCTCCGCATATTGCAGTAGTTTTACCAATAGAGCCAGATCATTTAGATATACACTCTGATTATAGCGAATATATAAACGCTAAATCGAATATAGTTCGTTTTCAAAACGAAAACGATTTTGCGGTTTTCAACAGCGCAAATGCCGAAAGCATAAAAATATCTAAATTGACGGTCGGCAAAAAAACAGCTTACAATGAAAACACTGATTTTGATATAAAGCTCTCAATTCCAGGTGTTCATAATATAGAAAACGCTAAAGCTGCTACATTAGCATCTACTCTTGCATTAGATGAAAAAACTTTTTTGAATGGCAGTTTTAAAACAGAGCAAAAAAGCAGTTTTAAAAACGCTTTATTATCATTTTCAGGATTAGATCATAGATTAAAAAAAATAGGTACTGTAAACAATGTAATCTATTATGATGATTCTATTGCCACCACACCAGGCTCTGTAGAGGCTGCTATAAAAAGTTTTGATGCTCCTAAAATACTTCTTATGGGTGGAAGAGATAAAGGCGGTGACTATTCAACACTAATTCCTGTAATAAATGAAGCAAATGTAAAAGCAGTTATACTATACGGAGAAAATGCTGAAAAAATATATAATGCATTTCAAGGAAAAGTAAATACCAAACTAGAAGTTTCTAATTCTAAATCTATAAACGAAATTGTGAAATTAGCATCTACAGTTGCTAATCCTGGAGATATAGTTATTCTCTCCCCCGCTGCAAGCAGTTTTGATATGTTTGAAAACTATAAACAGCGAGGCGATGCATTTACGAATTCAGTTGCAAATCTAAAACCAATAAAAATTGGAATTTTTGACTCTGGACGGGGTGGGAAATTCGTGGGCGATGAGCTCAAAAAATTCAGACCAAATGATTCGTTCAAAATAATAAATGATTCAAAAAATGTGCCTTATGGAAGCAAAACTCCTGATGAAATAAACCGTCTAACATTTAAAAAAGTAAAGGAGTTGCTAGATCAGGATATAATAATTTTAGCTTGCAACACTGCCACAGCTTATGCAATTGACAATCTGAGAGCAGCATATCCTAAAAAAAGGTTTATAGGATTTGAGCCTATGTTTAAACCGGCTTCCGAGCTCACTCAAACAAATTCTATCTGTTCGCTTGCCACTCCAGCAACGCTAAAAAGT
The DNA here is from genome assembly GCA_031283665.1 of Candidatus Opitulatrix cubana. Taxonomy (GTDB): domain Bacteria; phylum Actinomycetota; class Actinomycetes; order Actinomycetales; family Bifidobacteriaceae; genus Opitulatrix; species Opitulatrix cubana. The sequence continues at coordinate 1,291 of JAITBJ010000031.1, read as the reverse complement.
CCGCGATATAAAGCACTAAAACAAAAATGGTGTACAGATGCAAAAGTTTATGAACCGGACTGCTCCACATGGGCTAGCGAAATAGAGAATAGCAATTTCAATATGGTTCATCTAGAAAATCTGAAGTCAGAATGCGCAAAAAGAAATACAGATATCGTGATTCTTGCATGCACGCATTATATAGGAATAAAAAAAGAAATAGCCGAGGCACTTGGCGAAAATGTGAAAGTGATAGAACCAAGCCTAGCCGTGAATAAAAGAATAAATAGTCTGATTCTTGAAGGCTGATTTTAATATATAAAATCATATAAATGCTAAACTAAAACTATGGGAAAAAAACATCTTAGAGCATTTGCAGCACTCGGTTTGCTAATAAGTTTTTGCTCTGTAGCTCTTACTTCATGCACTCAAAATTCTGAAGTTCAAACAAGCAAATGTAATGATGCTCCAATTTCAGTTTTAGCCACTATTAACCAATGGGGCTCTCTTGCAAAGCAAATAGGAGGCGCATGCGTGCAAGTAGATAGCGTGATTTCATCTCCTAGTCAAGATCCGCATGAATATGAACCTAATGCTACAGATATTGCAAAGTTTTCAAATAGTAAACTCATTATTATAAATGGTGCTGGATATGATGAATGGGCTATAAAAGCTCAAAATCAATCAGGCAGCAATGCGAAAATAATAAATGTGGGTCAGATAAATAATGTGGAGCAAGGAGCTAACCCTCATCTTTTTTATTCATTAAAATATATTGAAAAGGCAGCTGAAAATATCAATGTATCGCTTTCAGAAATTGATTCTAATCTGAAAGATTATTTTGAAAAAAACTATAATGAAACAATTGAAAAATATTATGCACTTGATAAAAAGATATCTGTAGAAAAAGAAAAATCAAATAGCAAAAAAGTTGGTGTTTCAGAGAGCGTAGCAAATTATTTATTAGAGGAATACGGCTTCAAAAATCTTACGCCTCAAGGCTTCGCGCAAAGTGTGGCAAATGAGGGAGAGGTGAGTGCTAATGATCTGAACTCTTTTTCGCAATTGATAAATGGCAAAAAAATTAACCTTTTTATTGAAAACATTCAAGAGGAAAATAACACCACAGATCAGTTAGTAAATCTTGCAAAAAAGAACAAAATTCCTATAATAAAAGTCACAGAATCAATGGATGAAAATTTTGGCTATCCCGATATATGGCTAGCCTCAATAATCGAAAATATAAATAGTGCGATAAAATGATTCACCCTAATCCTAATGCTGTTTTGCAGCTAGACAATGCATGCATATC
>JAITBJ010000005.1 GCA_031283665.1 Candidatus Opitulatrix cubana | reverse complement strand
TCTTCAGGTGCAGTTTGCAAATCAAAAACTTCATCATCTATTGAAATTACTTTTCTAAACTTAGTCGTTATATGGCGGCGGCGAGCAATTCCATGCGGCTCTAATGCAGTAGCCCTATAATAGCCAACAGCAACAGGCGCTCTCCAATCGGTCAAAATTGAATTTCTATTATCATCAGTTAAACCAATTCTTCCGATATAATGAGTAGGTTCATCAGTAACAAAATCTAATCTGCCAAAAACTAAATTATTTTCTACAGAATCTAATTTAGTAAGTCTATCTTCATGCAAAGCTACTAATTCATTTCTTTCTAAACGGTCTTGATGTGTGCCGCCACTTTTAATTCTCTGCTTTTCTAGTTGCTTTTTTACAATATCTTTTATTTCATCTAAACGAGAATATAATGTGCTTATAACTTTTTGTTCTCTCGAAATCTCAGATGCGAGATTGGGCATATATTCCTTTCGTAACTTTGGTTTGATTTAATAACATTATTAAGTATAACACGCTTTATTCTATAATCAAATAAACACGCTGCCTAATCGGAAAAACTTATAACCTTTTACAATCTTTCACAACTTACAAAAATAGACTCTCAAACTCTTTTACATTATGCAGCCGTTTACTGCTAAACTGTGATCCAGCAGCTAACGCCCCCATTATGTATAACACTTTGCTACTCTTATTTTATGTAAGTGCGTATATAACTAAATGCTTATTCCCGCACACGCTTGCACAAACTTTTGCACTAAATCAGAGTCTAAATAATTATACTGACCTTTACAATTATCATTATAAGAGTAATCTATATGCAATGATTTTGTTGTAGGATCTGCTTTCCATAAATGACCACCCATATGCACCTGATTCACATTTGTGCCGACAATAAAATCTTTTACATTTTTATAATTTAGTCCTGAGCCGGCTAAAATTTCTATATCAGATGAATAATTTTTAACTAAATCGCAAATCTCTTTTTTACCTTCCACAGCTGTTAAACGGTGTCCACTAGTTAAAACTCTATCAACTTTGCAACTTATCAACTGATCAATTGCTTGATTAGCATGAGGCGTTAAATCAAATGCCCTATGGAAAACGCATTTTGTTTTAGGATAATTGCTTTGAATTATGTCAACTACTCTTTTAAGTTTTTCACAGTCAACACTGAAATCAGGATTCAAAAATCCTAAAACCACAGCACCTACTTTTGCTTCACAAAACCTCGTTAAATCTTGAAGCATTGTTTCATAATCATCATCAGAATACAAAAATCCTCCTCCACGAGGGCGAACCATGCATGCAATTTGAGATGGGTCTACAATTTCTAATACTTTTTCTAATAAGCCGATACTAGGCGTTAAACCGCCCTCAGGATAAACTGATGAACAAAGTTCTATTCTATCAACATTTGCATCCTTTGCCACTTTGCAATCTTCAACAGAACTCACAATCACCTCTGTGATTATCTTTTTAGCACCTGCGCTTTTGGAACCCACGCTTTTAACACCCATAAAACAATTTTAGCATTTCAAGAATTTAAACCCAATTATAACTAGTTGTCACTTTTATAACAATCCGCTTAAAAACAAAATGTTACCAAAATGTTATAATTGAGTGCACGGGGGGGGTTCGTCGATTTTTTTGTAAACTATAACAAGAAGGTAATAAATTGTAAACACGGTTTATTGCAAAGCTACTATACAGAAAGAGACAAAATGAAAAACAGAATAAATAAAATACAAAATGCTCTAAAACAGATTAAACCGCAAAAAATTGGTGCTGTTATCACAGTGCTACTGTTTGGATTAATTTGTGCGATTGGCGGATATGAGTTAAACTCTGCGACTGGAGGGAGCAGTTCGGTTTTACCAATTGCGAAGGGAGGGACCGGAAACAATATAGGTAATGCACCTACTGCTGATAAGTTATATACTTCACGAAATATTAATGATATGCCGTTTGATGGATCCCAAGATATAAATTTGCCAGGTGCATCTTCTGTTATTGTGAACTCAAATAACGCAGGAAATGCTTATTTAAAATTTAACCCACTAGTTGACAACACGTACAGCAACACAAATTATAGACTTACTCTTTCAGGATGTGCGCTGTCTTCGGTGTGTTTTGACTCAGTATTTGCTGCAAAAGATATTATTAGTTCGATAATTTCTAGAAAAAGTCTGTATCTCAGAGTATATGACGCTTCAACGCCAAATGATATATTAACTTATGGTACTGTCACCATCAACAATGTTGCCGATTTATATTTCAAAGTAAAAAATATGGGAAACGGTCGAAAAATTAAATGGTCTTCAGATATTCCGCAGGCTCAATTGACTTTAGTAACCAATTCGGCGGATATTAGCACCTTGGACACGAGTCAATTTTATTATTTCGATGTAACACGAGCAGCGGCTGCAAGCGCTGCTCCAAAATAAAAAGCACCAGAACTAAAACAGTAGCAATCACGCCAATTAGTGCGTAACCAAATGTGACGCCGAAAACATATATATCTGCTACCTAACCAAGGCGGATATCGTGCGGATGAGATTCTGTTAAAGCAGCTTTTGTAATCTGAATAAATTGTGCTTTGTCATAGATTTCAGGAACTGCTCTTGCGCCTATATAAAACATAGACTGTTTTAGTCCGCCAATTATTTCGCCTAAAACATTTTCTACAGAACCTTTATACGGTATCAGTCCTGAAACGCCCTCTGCTACAGATCGCTTCTGCTTTTTATTATCTTTCTTATCTAAATGGAAATATCTGTCATTTGAAAAACTTCTATCTGAGCTCAAAACTTCACTAGACCCCATACCGCGATAAGTTTTATATTTTTTGCCATCCACTTCCACAATTTCACCAGGTGCTTCATCACATCCAGCAAAAAGCGAACCTATCATCACAGTGCTTGCTCCCGCAGCAAGAGCTTTTGAAATATCTCCTAAAAAGCGAATCCCGCCGTCAGCAATCACAGGAACGCTAAACTCTTTCGCCACGCTTGCCACATCTTGAATGGCGGTAATTTGCGGGATTCCCACACCTGACACAATGCGAGTAGTGCATATAGAGCCTGGACCAATTCCCACTTTCACAGCATCTGCACCGCAATTTATAAGAGAGCGCGCTGCATGATCTGTTGCTATATTTCCAGCAATTATATCTATTGAATCAAAATGAGTTTTGCTTTTCAAGTTCTCAATCATTTCAAACATTGCTTTTGTTTCGCCATGTGCTGTGTCCACCACAATAAATGATACTCCTGCATCTGCTAAAGCTTTCGCCCTGTCTATTGCATTTCCGAAAAACCCTATAGCACCACCCACAATTTCATTTCCTATTTCACGCTCATTCCCTGTTTCGCGCTCATTCCCTCTTTCACGTGTCAAAGCCTTACGAACATTTTCTGCCTGATTTTCAATAGACTGATTTCTATGAATCACGCCAGCGCCGCCAATTTTGCTTAAAGCTTTAGCCATATCTGACTGTGTAACAGTATCCATTGCAGCAGAAAGCAGCGGCACGTTCAATTCAATGTTTTTTGTAAGAGCACTTTTCAAATCAACTTCATCCGGCAAAACCTCACTATATGCTGGCTCTATTAGCACATCACCAAAAGTAATACCCGTTTTCAAATTGCTACTCATTTATTTCTACCACTCCCACTCAATTATATTATTCCCACTCACCGTGTTATTCCCATTCAATTGTTCCAGGCGGCTTTTGTGTCACATCCACCACCACGCGTGTAATCTCTTTCACTTCATTAGTTATACGATTTGAAACTTTCGTCAGCACATCCTTTGGCAGCTCAAACCAATCTGCAGTCATAGCATCTTCACTTGCTACAGGTCTCAAAACTATTGGATGACCAAAATGTCTTTCATCGCCTTTCACGCCTACAGTTTTTACATCTGCGAGCAGCACTATAGGACACTGCCAAATTTTTTCATAATAAGGTTCTAAAACTTCTCGTGCAATTTCATCTGCTGCTCGCAAAATAGATAGATTGCGGCCATTTACTTCTCCCACAATTCTCACTGCGAGACCTGGACCTGGAAAAGGTTGCCGCTTTACAATAAAATCTGGAAGCCCAAGAGCTTTTCCAATTTCACGAACCTCATCTTTGAAAAGATTTTTTAGTGGCTCTACCAATTCAAATTTCATATCATCTGGTAAACCGCCAACATTGTGATGAGACTTTATATTAGCTGTGCTCGCACCTGCTTCTTTTTTTGCACCGCCGCCTGACTCTACAATATCAGGATAAAGCGTTCCCTGAACCAAAAATCCAAAATCATCATCCAAACTTGAAACAGCTTTTTCAAACGAACGAATAAACTGTTCGCCAATTATTTTTCGTTTCTGCTCTGGGTCTTTCACTCCTTTTAGCTTCTCTAAAAAAAGCTTTGAATCATTTGCAACTAATAAATTAGCCCCCGTTGATTTGCAAAAGTCTATCTCTACACTCTTTTCCTCACGTTCACGCAAAAGTCCGTGATTTATAAAAACGCATTTTAGATTTTTCCCAATAGCTTTATTTACTAATGCAGCTGCCACAGCAGAATCTACTCCACCGCTCAGGCCACATATCGCTTTTTTGTCTCCTATTTGCGAACGAATTTTATTCACCTGATTTTCAATTATAAAATCTGCAGTCCAGTTCTCTTTTATATTAGCAATCTTTTTCAAAAAGTTTTCTAACATTTGCTGACCGTATTCTGTATGCACCACTTCAGGATGCCACTGCACACCATATATTTTTTTGTCCTCATTTCCAAACGCAGCTATTTTAGTATCCAACGTAGAAGCATAATTTTTGAAGCCCTCTGGCAGGTTTGAAACTTCTATTTTATGACTCATCCAAACCTCTTCGGTATCAGGCATATTTTCAAATAATTTATTTTTTTGACCAACATTATTTACTTGCATTTCTACAAGTCCATACTCTCCAACACGAGCTTTACGCGTTTGACCATTCAAAGTGTTTGCAATTTCTTGAAAACCATAGCATATTCCAAACACTGGCACTCCTGCATCAAGCAAACCCTTTGGAATTCGCGGAGCATCTTTTTCTGACACATCAGCTGGGCCGCCTGTCAAAACAATTGCTTGTGGATTAAGTGCGAAAATCTCATCGCAAGATGTAGTGTATGGAAGTAAAACAGAAAAAATATGTGCTTCACGAACTCGCCGCGCAATAAGCTCGGCATACTGCGCTCCAAAGTCAATTACAACTACAGGATTGCGATTGACACTCATATAAAAAGTTTAGCATATCAAAAACGCAATTTACTTGTCGCAAACTTCTAGCATTTGCTTGTCGCCCTATACAGAAAAAACTATTTTATGAGTAAGACCGCCTCCAGGTGTATGACTAGCTTGGATTATGCCGCCCTGCTTTTTCACAATTTCTTGGACTATAGAAAGACCTAAACCTGTTCCAGATAATTGAGAATTGCGAGACTGCTCTGTTGTGAAAAAGCGATCATAAATCGAGTTTAAATCTTTATCATTTACGCCGCTTCCATGATCAACTATATAAACAATAACACTTTTTTGTCTCTTTTCAATTTTCACCTCTACAGGAGTTTTTGCTGGAGTATACTTTTCTATATTCGTAAACAGATTAATAAATAAACGCTTTATCTGGTCCTCATTTGCTTTTATAATAATGCTTTGATTAATGGTATCAAATGAACTATTTACGCTTATATCTACTTTATGATGAAACTCATTTATAGATTTCAACGAATCATTTATTACCTTTTGCAAATTAATCTCGGATTCAGGAAGCTCGCCAGCAGAATCTAATCTTGAAAGCGCTAAAAGCTCTTCAACTAGTTTTTGCATCTGCGCCGCTGTCAAGTCTATATTTTCAATATGTTTATCTATCTCTTGCAAGGGCATTCTCTTTTTTTGAGCGCGTTTTGTTTTATATAAATCTACTTGCCCAGAAATCACAGTTAGCGGAGTTCTCAATTCATGAGCGACGTCCGATACAAAGTCTTCTTGCTTTTGGCTTGTTTCTGTAATTTTTTCAAGCTGCTTTTTAGTAACAAAATATGAAATAATTCCACCAAGCGTGACAATAAAAAGAGTAGAAACTATTAAATACTTAAGCAGCGCTTCCATAAGCGGACTACTAATTGCTTCCACAAAAGGATTAGCAACTGTGATTGTAGGAATCCTTAATCCTGGAATCCCCAAAAGTCTAGGATCTACATTTGTGATTTGCACTAACAGGTTAGAATAAAGCAGATTAGAAATAATTGAATAAGCTATTATTGAGCAAAATATAAGCCCTGCAGCTAAACCCGAAATCAGTGCAATTGTAATTCGGGTCTGAAGCTTTTTTTTAGACCACCAATTTTTAATCGCTAACATAATAGCCTACACCCCATTTTGTATGTATGAGTTTTGGCAAACCTTTTACTGAATCCACTTTTTTTCTCAAATGAGAAATATATGTATCTAATAAAGAATAATCGCGAGCTGCTTCATCCCAAAGCTGCTCCATAATCTCATTTTTTTTCACCACTCGCGGAGACTGATTTACTAACATCTGCAAAAGTCTAAACTCTGTTTTTGTTAATTTGATGTTTTTTTGAATTTTCCCAACTCCGCGAACTACTTCAAAAGTGTCTATATTCATTTTCAAATCAGCGATTTTTAAAACGCCAGAATCAGCAATTTCATCATACTCTTTTTTTGATCTACCAATTATAGCATTGAGACGCGCCACTAATTCTGCCATCACAAACGGCTTCACAAGATAATCATCTGCTCCTATTTCAAATCCTTTCAATTTGTCATCAGTTTTGTCTCGTGCTGTTAAAAAAATTATTGGTAAATTAGGTTTTTCTTCCTTTATCATATTTCCAATTGTAAAACCGTCAATATCTGGAACCATCACATCTAGCACCGCAGCATCATAATGATTTACTTTTGCAGACTCTAATGCAGGATAAGCCAATCCAAAAGCAGAAACATCAAACCCTGCAAGAGTTAGCGCCTCTTTCACAGTTTCTCTAAGCAGTTTCTCATCATCTAATAATAGAATTTTCTTATTCATAAATTAAGTTTACAGCAGCGACCACTAAAACACTTTTCAATTCTTAATTTTTACAAAATAAACTTTTAAACTTCTAAACATTTAAATCTTTAAGGTCCTAAACTCTAAAAGTTTCTAACTCTAAATGTCTATCAGCAATTTCATCTCTCAAGGCAGCAGCTAATTCAAACTCCAAATTCTTTGCAGCATCTTTCATCATTTTTTCAAGATCTTTAATCTGCTTTTCAATTATTTCAGGATTAGCAGGCATATTATTTTCCCGCCTCTGACCAGACTTCATCTGTGGAGTTTTCTTACTCTGTGCTACCTTATATCCAGAAAGCGCATATTCTGATAAAGTTTCGCCCATAAGATCACGAATTTTCTTCTGAATTGTAAGCGGCTCTATATTATGCTTTTTATTAAATGCTATCTGCTTTTGTCTGCGCGCCAATGTCAAGTCTATAGCCTCTTCCATAGCGGGTGTGATTTTATCAGCATACATTATCACTCGTCCATTAGCATTTCTTGCAGCACGGCCAATAGTCTGAATAAGTGATGATGGCGAACGCAAAAATCCTTGAGTGTCTGCATCCATTATAGCAACTAATGAAACCTCTGGCAAATCTAAACCCTCTCTCAAAAGATTTATGCCAACTAGAACATCAAAAACACCTAAACGCAAATCTCTTAAAATGTTTACTCTTTCCAAAGTTTCCACATCTGAGTGCATATATCTAACTTTCACATTATGCTCTTGTAAATAGTCTGTTAGTGCTTCAGCTTGCTTTTTTGTTAGAGTAGTAATTAAAACTCTTTCAGCGTTTTTCACAGTCTTCTCAATTTCGGAAAGCAAATCATCTATCTGCCCCTGTGTTTTTCTAATATCAATTTCAGGGTCTACTAATCCTGTAGGGCGAATAATTTGATCTACAATAGGAGCTTTAATTTCTCTTTCATATTTTCCTGGTGTAGCAGATAAATAAACTGTTTGACCAATTCGCTCCTGAAATTCGTCCCATCTCAAAGGGCGGTTATCTAAAGCAGACGGCAAGCGAAACCCGAAGTCAATTAAAGAGCGCTTTCTTGAAGAATCTGCCACTCCCATACCGCCTATTTGTGGAACTGTAATATGCGATTCGTCAATTATCAGAACAAAATCATCAGGATAAAATGAAAGCAGCGTGCTAGGTGATTGACCGGCTGATCGCCCATCTATATGTCTTGAATAATTTTCTATACCTTTGCAAGTTCCTATTTCCTCTATCATTTCTAAATCATAATTAGTTCTCATTTTAATTCGCTGAGCTTCTAAAAGTTGACCCCGTGATTCAAAATACTTAATTCTTTCATCCAGCTCTGCTTTTATTCGTTTCACAGCTTCTTCCATTCTCTCACGCGATGCTGCATAAAGTGATGCAGGAAAAATATATGCAGCTTCCGCTTCCTCAATCACATCGCCAGTCACAGGATGAAGCTTTTTAATTGAGTCAATCTCATCTCCGAAAAACTCTATTCTCAAAGCATTCGTTTCATAGACAGGAATTATTTCAACAGTGTCTCCTCGCACTCTAAACTTGCCTCTTTCAAAGACTAAATCATTTCTCTCATATAAAAGATTTACAAAATCTTCTAAGAGTTTATCTCTTGAAATTTTTTGACCTTTTTTAATTCTAAACATCATTGACGAGTATTCTTCAGGAGTTCCTAAACCATAAATGCAAGACACAGAAGCCACTACTATTGTGTCCCTCCTAGTCAATAAACTAACTACAGCAGAATGCCGTAAGCGGTCTATCTCATCATTTATCGAAGAGTCTTTTTCTATATAAGTGTCAGTGGTGGGGACATAAGCTTCTGGCTGATAATAGTCATAATATGATACAAAATACTCCACAGCGTTATTTGGAAAAAATTCTTTAAACTCCGCCCAAGCTTGTGCTGCAAGAGTTTTATTTGGTTCTATTATCAAACATGGTCGCTGAATTTTTTCCAAAATCCAAGCTACTGTAGCAGTCTTTCCAGTGCCTGTAGCACCGAGCAAAACCACATCTTTTTCTCCTGCATTTACTTTATCTACAATTTGCTTTATCGCTTCTGGCTGATCTCCTGAGGGTTTGAAATCAGTAACAACTTGCAAATCAGTCATATTTTATAAATATATTTTTTTGTTAATCAGTTCGTTATATATCTCTAAAACTTTCGGCTTTTTCACTTTTTGAGAGGCAGTAAGCATTTCATTAGCTTCTGAAAAATCGTTCTCAAGCACTATAAACTTTCTAATAGATTCTGCTCTTGAAAAGAGTTTATTCACATCATCTACAATTTTCTGAACCTCTGCAAGCACCGCAGGATTAACTGACGCTTCTTTCATAAACATTTGAGAATCCAAACCGCTTTCATCTAACCATATTTTCAATTCATCAGCGTCAAGCGTAATAAGTGCAGAGACAAACGGCCTTTTATCACCAATGACTACACATTGGCTAATAATAGGATTTACTCTCACGCCATCTTCAAGAGCAGATGGGGACACATTTTTTCCTCCAGCAGTCACAATAATATCTTTTTTTCTGCCTGTGATAGTCACAAATCCCTCATAGTCTATATATGCTAAATCACCAGTGTGAAGCCATCCGCCTTTGTTGATCTCTTTTGTGAGCTCCTCTAAATTATGATATTTTGCATCTACAGATTCTCCTCTCAAAAGCAGCTCCCCGTCAGCGGAAACTTTTGCTTCCACACCTGGAAGAGGCTTGCCTACGGTTCCTAATCTTAAAGCTTCTAATCGGTTTACGCATGCTGGTGCGGCAGTTTCTGTCATACCATAGCCCTCAAACACAGGGACTCCTGCACCGGTGAAAAAATGAACTAGTGATATATCTAGCGGCGCACCACCGGAAACACAATACTCTAAATTGCCACCTAACACAGCTCTAATCTGTGAATAAACTAACTTATCAAAAAGTTCGTGTTTGAACTTTAAACTGCGTGAGATTTTTTCGCCATTAGATAGTGCTTCAGAATATGCTCTTGCTGTTTTAGAAGCATTAGCAAAAATTTTAGCTTTTAGACCCTTTGAAGCACGGTGCGATGAAGCATTATAAACTTTCTCAAAAATTCTTGGAACCGCTAAAAGATAAGTCGGTTTAATTTGCCTCAAATCATCTAACAAAGTTTTAATAGATCTTGCCATTCCAATAGTTGTGGTCCCCGCAATAGCAGCTAATTCCAAATATCTTGCAAGCACATGAGCTAATGGCAAAAATAATAAAATACGAGCGTTTTCTCTCAACAAAATCTCGGGCACACCTTTGCATCCATTATAAACGCAAGCACATAAAACACGATGAGTCAGCTCTACACCTTTTGGCAGCGCTGTAGAACCTGAAGTGTAAACAATAGTTGCTATGTCTTCACCCTTTTTTATTTTGCATCTGCTTTCCACTTCTGCATCTGACACAGACTCTCCAAATGCTTCTAGCATTCCATGTGCATTATGATCTATTCTCCAAATTTCAATAGCCTTTGAACCAACTCTTTTCGGGCAGCGAGAATATATATCGTCATCTTCTACCACAGCAAACTTTACACTAGCATCTTCAAAAATATATTTAATCTGTTCTGCAGAATCTGTTTCATAAATAGGAATAGGAAGTGCTCCTGTTGCCCAAATTGCAAAATCAAAAAGCGACCACTCATAACGAGTTTTTGAAATTATAGCAATTGAATCTCCTACTTTCACACCTTTTGCAATAAGTCCTTTTCCTACTGCTTTTACCTGATTTAAAAACTGAGCAGCTGTGACTTTTTCCCATTTGCCGTTTTTGTAATACTCAAAAAGGCTACCATCAGGATCTCTTGCTGCTCTTTCCTCTAAAATAGCAAAAGTGTTTACAGTCTTTTTTAACTTGACATTTTCAATTTTTTGTTCCGTCTCTTTCATACGAGCTCTCCTTTTACTAAAATCGCAGCACCGCTATCAGCAGCGCTTTCATTAAATAGAATATCACCAATTATATTGCCAGTAGCTAAAATGTCAGATAATCCCTTTTTTATAACTTCAGCAGTTGCACTATCTGCATCTATTTTCACATTTTTAATTTGTGTTTTTTGAGATACATTAGCTACTGATTTTAATCCTCTTATTTGAGAAATCACAACTGACGCAATTTGGAAAACATCATCTTTATTCTCAAAACCGTTTATGCTCTCAGGCCAATTTTCTTTATGAATAGACCCTTTGCTATTAGAACTCTTATGAAACCAGCTCCAAGCCTCTTCTGTAGAATAAGGAATAAATGGTGCTAGCAATTTCAAAACCGTTTCTAAACTAAAAAACAGCGCCGCCTTTGCTGATTGACTCTCTGATTCAGAAAAACCCTCATTCCCATAAGCTCGAGTTTTGACCAGTTCAATAAAATTATCGCAAAAGCTCCAAAAGAAGCTCTCAATAATTTCTAATGCTTTTGCATGATCATAATTTTCAAAAGCATCTGTAGCACCTGCAATAGTGGAATTGAG
>JAITBJ010000037.1 GCA_031283665.1 Candidatus Opitulatrix cubana | reverse complement strand
ACTATTTTAATGTTTTGCACATTGGCTTCTGGAGCATATTTTTATCATAAAGCATTAGCAGGCGAAAAATAAAAATAAACTGTTTTTTTGCTCCATTATGATAAAATTATAATATGATTCAAGACTACCCTTTATATAGAGTGGTTTTCCCCACTTCCAAAAGGATTGAAGATGCTATAGATTGCTTATCTATTTATGCAGAGTGTGAAATAGCAAAAGCTTATAAGATTTCAAAATGGATAAAATCGCGAACAAAAATTGAGATTCCAAAAGGCAAAGAGCTCTCATTTTGCTCTTATTTCAATGCTTTTCCTGCATCATATTGGAAAAGGAACACATCTGTTAAAAGTGTGACACTTATTATGAATGTGAAAGGCAAAGCTGATATAAAGGTTTTGTCTACTGATGAGTTTGCAGATAGAAGCGTTTTGCATACTGAAAAAGATTTTTCTGGCAATTTCAGATTCACGGTTTCGCTGAAAGCATTTGAAAACGGTGGCTGGATATGGTTTGATGTGAAAGCAAAAGAAAAAACTGAGTTTGATAAAATGTTTTGGGCGGCAGATGTTTCTGATAATTTTGGCCATGCCACTGCATCTATTGGAGTGACAACTCTGAATAAAGCAGATTATTGCTTGAAGCAGTTGAAAAACTTTGAAGAAAACTTTTCTGAATTGAAAAACATTGACAAAATATATTTTGTGGATCAGGGTTCTGAAAATCTAAATGATTATAAAGGTGTGAAAGAAGAAATAGCAAAATTAGATGGAAAAGTGAAAATAATAAAACAAAAAAATCTTGGAGGCTCTGGAGGGTTTTCAAGAGGTATGTATGAAACTCTAAAAGACAAAAAATCGGAATTTGTTTTCTTACTTGATGATGACACTTTCTTGGAAACAGAGTCGCTGCAAAGAGCTATTAATTTTGCTTCATTGTGTAATGAGCCTACAATTGTTGGTGGGCATATGTTTACGATGGGCGAAGCACCTACTATTCATGCCTTTGCAGAAAGAATCCGCAGAGATGTTTATAAATGGGGGACTGTGCCGGGCACAGAGCAAGCGCACAATCTGAGTCTTGTGCCAAAGTTTTTATCTAGCACACAATGGATGCATAGATATTATGATGTGGATTATAACGGATGGTGGATGTGCCTAATTCCTATAAAAGTGATTGAGAAAACCGGTTTAGCAATTCCTATGTTTATAAAATGGGATGATTCAGAGTTTGGTTTGAGAGCTTTTGATTTAGGATTTAAAACTGTTTCACTTCCTGGCACAAATGTGTGGCATGAAGCGTGGCAAGGTAAGGATGATGCTGTTGATTGGACAGCATATTACCATTGGAGAAACCGTTTTATAGTTGCGCTATTTTATCTTGATCAAAAAGCATCATTGCGCTTTTTAGTAGATTCATATATATGGACTATAGCAATGGCAGCATCTATGAGATATTCTGTGGCTACACTTTATATAGATGCGTTAAACTTTTTATATAATGATCCAGTAGATTTGATAGAGGATTTAGAGATTAGAAAGCCTATAATAGATAAAGTGAGAAAAGAGTTTTCTGATGCACAGACTCATAATTTATCAGAGTTTCCTCATCCTAGATATAAAACTGATAATTATAAAATAAATGCTGGAAAGATTGGAACTCTTGCAGGTTTGCTTTTTGGATTTTTGCATCAGTTCACTCCAGAAAAGCATGATCCTGATGGACGAGCTGATTATTATATAGCGCCGCTGAGAGCTCATTGGTCAAGAATGCCTAATTTAGATTCAGCGCTTGTAGCATCAAATGCCACTGATAAAGTTTCGCTATATAAAAGAGACAGAAAAAAGTTTTTTGCCCTTGCAAAAGAGCTGACTAAATTGCATATTAGGCTGTTTAGAGATTGGGGCAAACTTCATAAAGCATATAGCGATGCAAGATTTGAAATGTCTTCAGTGAAAAAATGGAAAAATCTATTTGAAAAATAAAATGGCTACACAAATAAAGAATGGATTTTATGAACCAGGCCGTTCAAAAGGTTTATTAGATTTATTTAAGCATTCATATTTGCTATCTCTTTTGAGAAGAAAAGAAGTAAAAGTTAGATATCGTGGCTCTTTTTTAGGGCTTCTTTGGACATATATTAAACCTCTTACCACATTTATTATTTACTATTATTTTGTTGGCAAAATTATGGGAGCTGATAGACTCAATGAGCATTATGCGATTTACTTATTTTCTGGATTAATCACTGTTCAATTTTTCAATGAAACATTTAGAAACTGCACAAAATCTATTCGCGATAATGCACCTTTAGTTCGCAAAATCTATCTGCCAAGAGAGCTTTTTCCTATTGCATCATGGAGGGTAGCTATTACACATTTTTATCCACAGCTGATAATTTTGTTAGTGGCTTCTATAATTCAAGGGTGGTATCCAGGTCCTTTAAATCTTCTTGCAGTGATTTTAGGATTTTTATTAGTTTCAGGGTTAGCAATTGGAGCAGGTATGCTTTTTGCTGCTATGAATGTTTTTTATAGAGATGCAGAAAATTTTGTAGAGCTTATCACTATGATCACTACTTGGTTTTCGCCAGTGCTTTATAAATGGGGTATGATAGAGCAGCATATGCCAGGCTGGATGTTTTCAATTTATATGGTAAATCCTATAACTCAAGCAGTGGAACTTTTTCATTATGCTTTTTGGTGGCCTACATCTGTGAACTTTGAAAACTTTGGACTATATCTGCCTTCACATTTTAATCGTGACATTTTGATTTCATTAGCAATTGTTGCGATTATGATGGTGGTGGGGCAAATAGCGTTTAGAAAATATGAAGGCAGATTTGCACAGGAATTATAATGAAAAAAAGTGCTAATTCAAATCCAGTAATCAAAATAGAGCATGTAGATAAGTATTTTAGATTGCATCATAATTATTCTCTAAAAGATGCTTTTGTGAATCTGATTAAGCGGTCAAAAAGAGATAATTCATTATTTCACGCTTTATCTAATATAGATTTTAATATAAATGAGGGCGAAACTATTGGATTAGTAGGCGTTAACGGTTCTGGAAAATCTACACTTTTGAAATGCATTTCAGGGGTTATTAAACCAGACAAAGGAAAAGTGCTTGTTAAAGGACGCATTGCAGGATTAATAGAAGTGGGTGCTGGTTTCCATCCTGATTTGACTGGTAGAGAAAATGTATTTTTAAATGGCGCTATTTTGGGAATGACAAAAGAGCAAATCCAAAAAAAGTTTGATCAAATAGTGGCGTTTAGTGAAATACCGCAGTTTATTGACACGGAAGTGAGATTTTATTCATCGGGAATGTTTTTGAGATTAGCTTTTTCAGTTGCTATTCATTCAGATCCTGATATATTTTTGATTGACGAGATTCTAGCTGTTGGTGATGCGAAGTTTAGAGAAAAATGCTTGAATAGAATAAAAGAGCTTTCAAAAGAGGGAAAGACAATGGTAATAGTTTCTCATGCAGAGCAGCAAATTCGTCAATTGTGTGATCGCGCTATTTGGATTAACAAAGGCAAAGTGGAAATGGATGGCGATGCAAATAAAGTTATGGACACTATGAATAAGTTTACTGGTGTCTCACAGAAAAAATGAAAAATAAAGTTTTTCACGGTGATAATCTTGCTGTGTTAAAAAGTATACCTGATGAATCTATAGATTTAATATATGTAGATCCTCCGTTTAACACAGGGGTCACTCAAACTCGTGAGCTGAAAAAAATGACTAAAAATGCAAATGGCTCTGTAAAAGGGTTTAAGGGTGAAACATATAATGTGAAAAATATAGGTTCATATTCTTATTCAGATTCCTATTATGATTTTTTAGATTTTTTGAAGCCACGATTAGTGGAAGCAAAAAGAGTGCTTTCTAAAAAAGGGACGCTTTATGTTCATTTAGATTATAGAGAGGTCCACTATGTGAAAGTTTTTTTAGACGAACTTTTTGGCAGAAATAATTTTTTGAATGAGCTTATCTGGGCGTACGATTATGGTGGAAAAGCAAAAAAAAGATGGCCTACAAAGCATGATACTATTTTAGTTTATGTAAAAGATATTAAAAAATATCATTTTTCAAATGTGGATGTAGATAGAGAGCCTTATATGGCTCCGGGTCTTGTGACAGAAGAAAAAGCAAAAAGAGGTAAATTGCCTACAGATGTTTGGTGGTATACAATTGTTTCGCCCACAGGAAAAGAGAAAACCGGCTATCCTACTCAAAAGCCGCTTGGGATTTTGAAAAGAATTATTTCTGCCTCAAGCAAAGAGGGCGAAACCGTTTTAGATTTTTTTGCTGGTTCAGGGACTACCGGTGAAGCAGCAGCAGCACTGAAAAGAAACTTCATTTTGGTAGATGAAAATGCAGATGCTGTGTTAGTGATTAGAAAAAGATTTGCAGCTAGAATGCCAGAGCTTGATGTGGAATATATAGATGCTACACATAAAAAAGTGAAATCGAAAAAATGAAATATAATATAATAGATTTTTTTCGCAAATGCATTTTTTATACACCAGTTTTCAGAATTGGTGCTAGACAAATAGTTGGACTCTTGCAAAGAGCTGGCATCGTGAAACCGAAAGTGTCAATAATTGTAGCAGCTTATAACATTGAAGTTTATATAGATGAATGTTTGAGATCATTTACTAATCAGTATTTTTTGAACTTAGAAATAGTGGTCGTGGATGATGGGTCAGCTGATGGTACAACTAATATAATAAAGTCTCATATGAGAAAAGATTTTAGAGTAAAACTTTTTAGACAAAAAAATCAGGGTCTATCTCTTGCAAGAAATAACGGTTTTGCTCACTCTAAAGGTGAGTTTATATGCTATGTAGATGGCGATGATAAAATGGAAAGAAATGCTGTAAGTGATGCGTATAATTCTTTGGCTAAAACAGGTTCAGATTTCACAGTTTCTTATTATGTGAGAGAGGAGGGTGGCGAGATTGAGGGAGCAAAAAAAGTTATTTCGCCGCCAGCGTATTGGATACAATATATTCATCAAAAATATAGACCTAAAACCTCTGTTGAGCAGTTTCCTGCACTTATGCAAAACTCTACAGCGTGGGGGAAGCTCTTTCGCAGAAGCTTTCTTATAGATAAAGATTTGCAATTTATCCCGGGTAAATTATATGAGGATCAGCCATTTATTGCAAAAGCATATTCTTTATCAAAAAACGGTGTAGATATATTAGACAAGATTCATTATTTTTGGCGAATAGTAGGCACTTCTATTTCTAATACCACATTCACATATAAAGATATTCGTGAAAGAATAGATTCTGCAAAAATGTCTATTAGCATATATAAAAAGTATATGTCTGAAAATGTGGTCCAAAAGCGGCTAATTCAGTATTTGTCTCACGATTTTTTGGCACCGCTTAGAACTTTATCAGAGGTGGAAAATAAAACTAAATGGTTAGACATTTTGCGAGAAGGTCTTCTTTTTTTGATGAGCAATCTGAAAGAGGAAAATCTTGAAAAGGTAAACCCTCTTTCAAGAGCGGCAAATGAGCTGATTATAACTCGGCAATATGATGAGCTAATAGACTTTTATAAGGAAACTGCTTTTGAAAATAGAGCTGTATATGTAAAAAAAGTCAAAGACAAGCCGTGTATGGATGTAGTTCAAACATTTCCAAAGGCAAAAACTGTAAAGCATTTAAAAGATTTGCCTTTGGTTCAAGAGCTGATTTTTTTAATTGAGAATCTATATGAAATAGACCCGAGCCAGAGTAACGAAAACCATTATACTGTTTTAGGGTGGGCTTTTTTGACTTGTTTAGATCCTAAATTATTTGATTATTATTACGAGTTTATTATAGACGGCAAAAAAGTAAATTATGAAAGTTTTGATTATCGTGAAGTTCTAAAACATGATCAATCTCAATCTATTAATTTTCTTTCAACAGGGTTTAAAATCAAGATTCCGAAAAATGCTAAAGAGCTAATACTCAAATTATCTGCTGGAGGTTTTGAGCGTGAAAAGAAAATTGAATTG
>JAITBJ010000010.1 GCA_031283665.1 Candidatus Opitulatrix cubana | reverse complement strand
ACTTAAATTTTACAGTAATAAAAACACTCTCTAATGTAGTTCTATTATAACCAAAAGTGTTTTTCCATCCGCCCAAACTTCAATATTCTTCGTCCTTTAGCTTTGCCATATAAGAATATGGCTTCAGCTAAACTCCTAGAATATTTTTGTTTGGGCGTTTTATTACTGCAAAATTTAAATGAAAAAATACCATATATACAAATGGGTAAGATAGCAAAACACCGGAAAAATATAGTTATCATGGATTTAGTTTGGTAAAATATAAAAATGTCATAAGTTGAAAGAAAACCGTATATGTGAAGCAAGAAATAGGGGTATGCCGTCTATAAAAATATTTTCTTGATTTTTATTAAAAAAAACTAATTATGCTTTACAGTAGTAAAAAAGTGATTGCAAATGGCTAAAGGTTTAGCGACAAATTTAAGAAATATGACAACTCTAGCGATGACAGTATTGACTTCGCTTTTGCTTTTGTTTATAATCATTAATATCCTGAACTTAGGATTGTCAAGGGGTTTTGCCTATGCAAAAAATATGCTGGCGTCTCAGCGACCAATTGATTTGGTGTTTTTTTTATACGTTGATTTTTTACGTAATTGGCGGTATATTTTTTTAAACTTAGGGAATTTTGCTAGATATCCTTCGTTTTTTCTACGAAATATTTTATCATTTGTCATACCGTTTGCAACATATATTGCAGTTTTTCTAAAGTATAGAAAGCAGATATTGGAATGGGAACCGTTTCAGGAATCTTCCGGTGAATTTGCTAATGCTCACTGGGCAACGGTTACTGAAATGAAAAAGGCGAAATTATTTGAAAAAAAAGGATTTATGCTAGGCAAATATAAAGGGCAGTACCTAATAGAATATAGTTTTCAGCATATATTATTGTTTGCTCCTACAGGTTCTGGTAAAGGTGTGGGTTTTGTTATACCAAATCTATTATTTTGGGACGAATCCGTGATCGTGCATGATATTAAACTTGAAAACTATGAAAGAACCAGCGGTTACAGATACTCTGTTATGAAACAAAAAGTTTTTTTGTGGAATCCAGCGGATCAAAAAGGTGTAACTCATTGTTATAATCCTATGGACTGGGTTGCGAGAGATATGGGTGGACTGGTGGACGACGTGCAAAAAATCGCAAAGTTTCTACTTCCAAAAGAAGAGTTTTGGACTAACGAAGCACGGGCCCTCACGGTGGGACTTATGTTATCGCTATATGCCGATCCAAGTAGACCAACAACCCTAGGAGAAGTTTTGAGATTAATTAGAAGCGAGGACTTAGCATATTCTTTAGCGGTCATGTTAGACACATTTGGCGGTTCTATACATCCAGTGAGTTATATGAATTTGAACGCGTTTTTGAATAAGGCGGATAAGGAAAGATCCGGCGTGTGTTCCACGGCTTCCTCCTCCTTAGAACTTTGGTCTAACCCGTTTGTTGATACGGCCACATCGAAAAGTCATTTAAATATTGGAACTTTTAGAACTGTTCCCACAAGTCTATTTGTGGGTATTTCCCCTAACAACATTGAGAGATTGAGACCATTGCTACAGATTTTTTATCAGCAATGTGCTACGATTTTTACAAATAAAATGCCAACAAAGAGTGAAAAAAAAGGTGTTTTAATGTTATTGGACGAGTTTCCTACTCTAGGAGAATTAAATGAGATTAAGATTGGAATAGCGTATTACCGAGGTTATAAAGTAAAATTGTTCCTTGTGGTACAGGATACGGAACAGCTGAAGGATATTTACAAAGACGCTGGAATGAACTCGTTTTTTGCAAACAGTTACTATCGAATTACTTTCTCCGCTAATACTCAAGGAACAGCTGCCATGATATCGAGACTTCTTGGTAAAATGGCAGTTGAAAGCACGGCAGACAAGGTTAAATCTAAATATATCGATTTAAATCCTGGAGCAAAGGATTCAACTGTAAGAAAGGTTGAAAGAGATTTGTTAAAAGAACAAGAAATTTTGACATTACCAAGAGATGATGAAATAATATTAATCGAATCAAACTCTCCTGTTAGATGTAAAAAAATAAAGTACTTTGAAGATAAATTGTTTCAAAAAAGGGTTGATATGAAAATGAGTTATGTGCCAACGCAACCTGTGTTTATTAAATCTAAGGAAGAAAATAACGAAAATATTAAGGAAGATAAAAAATAATTCTCATGTTTGAAGAACTTTGTGGCTATTTGAATTACACTTTTAGGGATACAAATCTATTGAGGGAAGCTTTAACTCACCCTAGCACGTCAAAAAAGGGAAAAAACGGAACAAAATTTAACTATGAAAGATTTGAGTTTTTAGGGGATTCTATATTATCCTCAGTGATAGTTGAATATTTGATTAAAAATCATGAATTTGAAAATGAGGGGGATTTATCAAAGAGAAAAGCATTTTTAGTATCAGCAAAGACAATTTGCAAAATAGCGAAGGAAAAAGTTTTTTTAGATAAATTTATACTAATTAGCGAAGGGGAAAGAAACGATGGCGGCGCGACAAAAACAAGCAATTTAGAAAATTGTATGGAGGCTGTTATTGGGGCAATTTTCCTAGATTCTGATTTTAATACGGTAAAAAAAGTTATATTGGATTTATGGCTGGATTTAGATGCTGAATTTAAAGAAGCACCGCAATCTCCTAAAATGAGACTGCAGGAATGGAGTCAGAAATATCTAAAAATCCTTCCGCAATATACTCTTGTGGATGAAACTTCCGATAAAAATGGAAATTATTTCACAATGAGGGT
>JAITBJ010000066.1 GCA_031283665.1 Candidatus Opitulatrix cubana | reverse complement strand
TGCATATAAGCTGTGCAATTGTAGCCTGTAAAAATGCCTTTGTTATATGCCCAATTTGCAGCATTATATGCAAAAGAATCAGAAGCAATATCTTCAAACGGAGCTTTTGTTTTCACTTTTGGATTACCTGCTAAATTATGTAGAAATATCAAACCTTGTAAGCGGTTTACTGTTTTAGTTGGGCTAAAATGCGTTTTATCAGTGCCTGATGTGATTCCTGCATTATACGCCCAAATAATCTCTTTTTCTGCAAAGCTGCCTTTAATATCTACAAAAGGCGTTCTCCAAGATTCGTCAATTGCAGGGCTGCCCTTTAAGCGATATAGTATTGAAACAAAATTGCCTCTTATTAGTCCATTATGTGGCAAAAACACTTTATCGTCTGCATCTTTGCAAGGTGCATAAGGTTTTGCGAGCCCTGTGCAAGTGTATCCAGCTATAATTCCTTTTTTATATGCCCAAACTATTGAATCTTTATCACCGTACTCTCTTATATCGCTAAAAGGCAGTTTCTCTATATTTGCCACACGCTCTATTGCGGCTGCTGCGTCTATAATCCCCCATCCTGTGCACGGGTCCCAGCCCTCTCTAGTCCCTTGCTCCACATTGCATATATCATTTTCAATTCCGGTTTTCTTTTTCACATCATGGGCTGTCTTTTCTAAAACATCTTTCACTTCATTAGGTGCTAAAGCAGGATTAGCTCTCAAAACTAGCGATGCTGCAGCTGCCACTAATGGCCCTGAATAGCTTGTGCCGCTTCCCACTCCCCAATCTTCATCAAGCTCTAGCTGTCTTGGATTAGTTCTCACTCTCACATTATCACCTGCAGCGGTCACATTCACATTATCATTGCAATTAGAAAACCAAGATGGCTTTCCCTCTGCATCTAATGCTGCCACACCTATTACAATATCAAGCATAGCAGGCACCATTTTATGGCATGTATAATTTGCACTTGCTCTTGCATTTCCAGCAGATGCTACAAGTGTGACACCATTTTCGTGTGCATAATCTAAAGCATCGCCCCAAGGAGAATCTGATCCCGAACTATTGCACGAATCACACGGTGCGCCAAATGACATATTAATTACTTTTGCACCATCTGCTACAGCTTGATAAATAGCATTTTTAATCCCATCTGTAGTTATAGCTCCATATTTATTGCTAATTTTATAAAAATAAACTATTGAATCAAAGCTAGCTCCCATTCCGCCAATTTTGTTATCAGTTTTAGCTGAAATTATATGC
Organism: Candidatus Opitulatrix cubana; assembly: GCA_031283665.1. Lineage (GTDB taxonomy): Bacteria > Actinomycetota > Actinomycetes > Actinomycetales > Bifidobacteriaceae > Opitulatrix > Opitulatrix cubana. Next base: position 12,709 of record JAITBJ010000066.1, on the reverse strand, counting down.
GAAACTGTAGTTCCGTGATTTGGTCCGCTAGATGGATTAGCATCTGGAGAGGGCGCCACTGTTTTTTTGCTACAATCTGCAGCTCCCTCACCAAAATCGCATTTAGCAATTATATTTTCTGATTCACCATCTGCTGATGGCAAAAATGCTGAATCTAAAACTGCTACAGGAGCCACATTTTTATCTGCTACAAATTTTTCGCCTAAATAGGTCCAAGCAGTGGCAAATGAGGATGAACCTGCATTTGATATTTCATTATAATTTCTCAAACCATAAGAATGCTCATCTTCTAAATTATATTTATCATTTGGATTATCAGTGTAATTTGTAAACTCCACTTTTATATCACGGTTTACTCTTACAAAAGCATTTGATGCTTTCAATTTGGCAAATTGGGAATCAGATAATTTGGTTTTAGCAGAAATTGAAACTGTAGGATTAAATTTTAGTGCTTTCAAATTGCCAAGATTTTCAAATGCAAGGTTTATATTTTTATCACTAAAATAAGGTTTTAGCGTGTTTACAATTTTTTCCTTTGAAGCATTTTTATCTATAGTAAGCACCGCCGTATGATAATCTACACCATCTGCTTCATATTTTGAGTCAACAGGTTTATCAACCTTTTTGTCAGGCGTTTTATCAGAGCCTTTTTCAGGCGCTTCCAGCTGTGGAGCTTTAGATTGCGGCGCTTTGAGCTCTGGCGTATTTTCTTCAGTCTGATTATTTCTTATCAGCTGTGTGTTGATTAGTCCTACTGTAAGACTAATAGCGGCAATGCAAACTGCTGCGTAAACAGCGGCTTTTATTCCGTTAGCGTTTTTTGTTTTAATAACATTTTTAATTCTTTTTCTTTCCATAATTTAAAGTTATAATATAAAAAAACATTTTTCGTCTTTTAAACACTTTTATAACTAATTTATAACTAAACTTTGCAACTAAACCGAAAAAGAATTACAATTTAATCGGATTTATAATGTCAACTAATATCAGCGCAAATCCGCAAAATATAAGCAAACCATAAACAAAATAAGCTAGCGGCATGCTTCGTGCAAGATCAGATGGTGCAGGACGAGGCTTCTTTCTCAATTTTGCCGACAATCTAACTGCTCCCTCATATAAAGCATTTACTACATGCCCGCCGTCTAAAGGCAGCAAGGGAATCAAATTCAAAACAAATAGCGCTATATTCAGCGACCCTAAAAGTGAAAGCATAGATGCTATTCTTGATAAATTATCATCTGTAGCTGCTGTCTGGTCCACCGCTATTTGACCCACGCCCACTAATGATAAAACGCCATTACCTGTTCTTGGCTCATGCGTGAATATAGAGCTAACAGCTTTAAATGTCTGATATGGTAGAGTTACAACCATTTGAGCTGTGCCTGAAAATGCTTGCCATGTGATATTAGCCGCATCAGATAGATTAGCACTCTGGCGAACCTGCTTTGAGAGTATCCCTATTTTATAGCCTGAAGATGTGGGAGCAGGAGTGATACTAGTTTTAACTTTAGTGCCGCTTGATGGTGCCTCAAAAACTAATTCCATAGTTTTCCCTTCTGAAGCAGCCACTATATTTGTAATATCAGACCAAGAATTAATTGCTTGCCCGTCCAAAGATATTATTTTATCATCACTTTGCAAACCTGCTTTAGCAGCTGGTGAATAATCAACTGGCTCACATTTTTGCTCATTTGTCACGCAAGGCACTATACTATCTACTGTGGTGGTGGCACGAAACGCTCCTATAGAGCAAAATGCTAATGCAAAAAATATAAACCCTAAAAGGAGATTCATAAGTGTGCCGCCTGCCATCACAATTATCTTTTTAGGTGTGGAAAGCCAATAAAATGCTCTAGATTCTTGATCCTCTGGAAGAGTGTCAGCTGATTCAGCTCTAACATCTTTAATCATTTTTGCAAACGGCCCTTTGTCTTTCCATTTTTTGCCAGCAGGGGGAAACATACCTAGTATTTTGGAATAGCCGCCCAATAAAATAGGTTTAAAGCCGTAAACAGTTTCTCCTATTTTTTTTGAAATTAAAGTTGGTCCAAAGCCAACCATAAACTCGGATACTGGCACGCCAAATGCTTTTGCTGTAAATGTATGCCCTGCTTCATGAATAGTAACTGATATTGTCACACCTATTACTAAAATCACAATTGTGATAATTCCTAATAGCATTTATTCCTCTCTTGAAAAATCATATATTTTCTAATTTACAATTCACCCATTGTCTAACAGAAGACTCTAGACTCTTTATATTGCCTATATTAACTATATCATGTTCTATTTTATAATTCTCAATCACATTTTCAAGAAGTGGCACAATGTTTATATATTTGATTTTTCCATTCAAAAACGCAGAAACAATTTCTTCATTTGCTGCATTAAAAACAATTCCTGCTCTTTTATCATCTTGCATAGCTGCTTTTATAAACTCCACTATTGGAAACTTTTCATTGTCTAGCGGTTTGAAATCAAGTGAAAACTCTTTTTCAAAAGTCTGTGGCAAAATGCTGCCCTTTAGCCTTTCAGGATAATTTAGTGCAAGCGATATAGGAAGTTTCATATTAGGCGGCGAAAGCTGCATAAGTGTGGACCCATCTAAAAACTCCACCATAGAATGAATAAGGCTTTTAGGCTGAACTGCCACATCTATTTTATCAAAGGCTATATCAAATAAATAATAAGCTTCTATCACTTCAAGAGCCTTATTTACAAGAGTAGACGAGTTTATTGTGACCACCGGGCCCATTTTCCAAGTAGGATGATTTAGAGCCTGCTCTTTTGTAACATTTTGAAGCTGCCTTTTAGTATATGAATAAAATGGGCCCCCTGATGCTGTGAGTATAAGGCGGGAAACGCTTTTTTCGTTTAATTGCGTTGAGCCTCCTAAACATTGGAAAACTGCTGAATGCTCTGAATCTACGGGAATTATTTGCTCATCAAACTGCTTTAGACTCATCAAATAATCGCCTCCTGCCACTAGCGATTCTTTATTAGCAAGGGCCAAATAATTTCCAGATTGTAAAGCTTTTGCAGATGATAAAATACCAGCAGAGCCAGTAATAGCGTTTAGCACTATATCACAGTCTAATTGTGCTAAATTGCTAACCTGCTCTCCGCCATCAAATTTTTCAGTTTTAGCATATTTTGGTTTAAACTGCTCAATTTGATTTTTGAAAGCTTCCATATTGCTCCCAAAGCAGCTCAATGCTAAAACTTCAAACTTGTCAGGATTGCTTCTTATAATTTCTAAAGTCTGAACACCGATAGACCCTGTAGAGCCTAATAGCACTATTTTTTTTAGCATTTGAAACTCGTATATAAAGATTTATGTCGTGCTAATATCAGATGCTATTAGCAAAACTCTAACCCTATTCAAAAAAGCATCTACCCCTGCTTCGCTATACCCTCTGCCCGATTTAGTAGACGGAAAAGATATTTTATCTATCTGGTCTATTCCCACTTTATTGCCAGATTCAAGAAAGTATTTTTTTAGTTTTTGCATAAACTTGTCAACAGGTCTAACCTTATATGAATAAGATTTTTTCTTGCCCTTTTCAAAAAATTTCCCTTTTTCGCTTCTCAAAACATTTTCTAAATCCCAAACAGATCTAGCATATTCTTTCTCCCAAACTTCACCTTGCCCGCTCTTATAAGCAATATGCTTTTTATACTCTAATATAGAATAAATGAGTTTATCTATAGCTAAATCCACTTCACGAGTATAATATCCTGATTTTGTTAAAGAAAAAGAAGTGTTTGCAATTTTCAAAACATCTATAGAATCTATGTTAGCGTCATATGCAGCTTGAACTCTATCAAAAAAAGCATCTACTTCTTCTGTGTTATATGCCAACTCGCTTTTTTTATTTTTTGAAAATAATAAAGACATACATTAAGTTTAGCATTTTATACTGCAAAACTTATAATTTCAGCTCTTTATTATCAACAATAAACTTGAACTTTGCATCCGCTTCTTTATCTGATTTATTATCAGATTTTTTACTAGGTTTATAATCAGTATCAAGTGTGATTTTATCCCAGCGCTTAATGTCACCAAAGAGAATTTTTTCACTCAAAACATCTTCAATTTCGGAAGTAAAAACTCTACGAAGCGGCCTTGCGCCCATAGCAGGATTATACCCTTTTTTAGCAAGTAAGGCTTTTGCATTGTCAGTGATTTTAATTTCTATATTCTGACTTGCTAATCTTGAAGCAATAGACTGCTCAAAAATATCAACAATTTTCAAAACCTCATCTTCAGATAGCTGATTGAAAACAATTGTTTCATCTATCCTATTCAAAAACTCAGGTCTAAATGATTTATTTAATGCAGCCATCACTTTTTGTTTAATATCTTGATTTCTGCTTTTGAAATCTTTATCATTTCCAAATCCTGTTTGCAGAGATTTATTAATATCAGCAGACCCTAAATTAGTTGTGAAAATAATTATAGTGTTAGTAAAGTCTATTTTTCTTCCCTGTCCATCAGTCAAATGCCCATCATCAAGAACTTGCAAAAGCGTGTTAAAAATATCAGGATGAGCCTTTTCAATCTCATCAAATAGCACCACTGAAAAAGGGTTTCTTCTCACAGCTTCTGTAAGCTGCCCGCCCTCTTCATACCCTACAAAGCCAGGTGATGAGCCAAATAAACGAGAGGACTCATATTTCATAGAGTATTCGCTCATATCTAATCTTATAAGAGATTCCTCGTCTCCAAATAAAAACTGCGCAAGGGTTTTTGCTAATTCGGTCTTCCCCACTCCTGTAGGCCCTGCAAAAATAAATGAGCCAGATGGTCTATTAGGGTCTTTTAATCCAGAGCGAGTCCTGCGAATAGTTTTTGAAACCGCTTTCACAGCATCATCTTGACCTATTAAGCGTTTATGGATTTCATCTTCCATATTCACAAGGCGTTTGGACTCTTCACTAGTTAATCTCATAACTGGTATGCCTGTAATAGAGCCTACCACTTCTGCTATTTTATCAGAATCTATAGACATAATAGATGTGTCTTCCTGGCGTTTTGCCTCATAGTCCTTTTTCAGTTTCACCTCTTCAGCTGTTAGAGTAGAAAGTTTAGTCTGCAAAAGGGCTGCCTCTTCAAAGTTTTGAGACTCCACAGCTTCATCCATTTTCTTTCTTATTTTTTTCAGTTCCTTTTGTTTGCTTTGCAGCTCTTTTGGAATGAGTTTACTTGTAATTTGTGCTTTTGCACCAGCTTCGTCTATAAGGTCTATAGCTTTATCAGGTAAAAATCTTTCCTTAATATAGCGCTTTGAAAAATAAGCTGCTGAAGACAGTGCATCATCAGAATATGTCACGCCATGATACTGTTCATAAGCATCTCTCAAACCCTCTAAAATCTTAACAGTCTCCTCCTCTGACGGCTCTGCTGCGTCCACACTTTGAAATCTCCTATCTAGGGCTTTATCTGATTGAAAGTATTTTCTATACTCTTCATAAGTGGTTGCTCCTATAGTTCTAAGCTCCCCTCTTGATAAAGCTGGCTTCAAAATGTTTGCAGCATCCATAGTTCCCTCAGCAGAGCCTGCTCCTATAAGTGTGTGAATCTCGTCAAAAAAGAGTATCACATCTTTTTTAGATTTCACTTCATTTACAAGATTTTTCACTCTCTCCTCAAACTGCCCCCTAAACACAGTTCCTGCTATCATAGACCCCATATCTATAGAGTAGACTTTCAAATCGGCCATATTTGATGGCACATCACCATCGGCAATTCTTTGAGCTAGCCCCTCCACAATAGCAGTCTTGCCCACTCCTGGGTCCCCTGTCAAAACTGGATTATTTTTTGTTCTGCGTGATAAGATTTGCACCACTCTTTCAATTTCGCTATCTCTTCCTATCACAGGATCTAATTTACCCTCCTCTGCTAAAAGAGTTAGATTTGTGCCATATTTTTCCAAAATAGACTTTTTGCCATCATCTGCTGGAGACATACCAATTGCAAATGCTGGTTCGTGAGCAGCGCCGCTAGTATCACCCATATTATTCAAAACAGTTTGCCTCAAATTTTCAATAGATATTCCTAATTTCAAAAGAGCTTGCACTCCCACACCCTCGCCCTCATCAATCACAGCTAGCAAAATATGCTCTGTGCCTATATGCCCATGATTAAATGTTAAAGAGCCTTTTAGTGAAGCGTCTAATATCCCTTTCACGCGAGGAGTAAATGGCAGCTGACTTCCTGGAGCAGAGTTTCCTTTACCAATTAAATCTATTACTTCAAATCTCAATTTATCAGGAGTGACCCCCATAGAAAGCAACGCTCTACCTGCTAAACCCTCTTTTTCTTGCACAAGCCCGAGCATTAAATGCTCTGTGCCTATAAAATTATGCCCTAATCCTTGAGCTTCTTGCTGTGCTATAGATATAGCGTTTCTTGCTGATTCAGTAAATCTTTCATGCATATTTTAAGTCTACTTTGGAAATGGTGGCTAGTCAAACAAATTAGCCTAAATTATGCTATTAGCGTAAATTAGAAAACCCGCATGCGAGCGAGCTTATATCAACTATTAGCTGCTCTACAAGATAATTTTTATCTATTTTAGAATTAGTCTTTAGCAGCTCTTCCACTCTTGCTAAATTATAATACGATTTTGATAAAGTTTTTGTGCTCCAAAGCGGCAAATACTTTTTCGTTTGTGCTGCTTGCCAAGGTGCCATTTTTATATCTTCAGGCTTTAGTTTGCGTTTGGACATTGCAGCCACTTTTCCTATTTTACGCAGCTGCATAGCTATTACAGCCACCACAGATATAGGCTCTAATCTGGTAAAAATGCCATTTTGGTATAAAGATAAAGCTCTTTTAGTGTCCCCTGCCGAGACTGCTTCACTAATTTCAAAAATCTTAATTTGAGTTCTACCCTCAAAATACTTATTTATATCATCATCTGTGATTTTATCAGTTCCAAAATCATTTGCAAACTGCTTGCAAGTAGAATATAATTCATCTATATCTTCTCCAAAAGCATTAACTAATACTCTAATAGCATCATCTGTGATAGACAAATTATTTTTCACAAAAAAAGTCTTCACAAATGTTATTCTATCTCTATCAGTTTTTATCGGCTTTGGCTCTGCCTGAAAAACAGAGGCATCTTTTATCGCTTTTAGTAATTTAGTTCCTTTTCTCAAACCCGAATGCTGAAAAAAGATTATCTGTTCTGAATTTTCATTTTTCAAAAAATCCAAAATTGCCTCTTGCAAATTTTCTGAAGACTCTTGAATGTTTTTTATAAAAATAGGCTGTGAATTGGAAAAAAGTGTAGCAGAAATAGCATTTTCAAAACTTTGAGAATCTAGCTCTTTAGCATCAAAACTAGCAACGCTATCTAATTGCAATTTTAGATTTTTTGAAAGTAAATAGTCTTTAGCATTTTGCAGCTCTTTTGAAATAAGAGGGTCGTCAGATGCCACAATTATACTAAGAATGCTCATAGATAAAGTATACACTGTGATATACTAAAAAAATGATACCAGGTATAGATTTAACAGAGTTAATCCGTCAAGCAGGCCCTTTAGCTTATCTTTTGCCACTTATCACTTTTGCGGAAACAGGCCTTATGATAGGATTTTTCTTACCTGGAGATTCTATGCTTTTCACAGCAGGTGCTTTAGCAGGTTTAGGTGTGATAGATGTGAATATTCCCCTATTATGTTTTTTATTTTTCCTCTCTGCTATTATTGGCAACTCCACAGGTTATGCTATTGGAAAGCGCTTTGGCAGAAAGCTGTTTGAAAAAGAAAACTCAAAAGTGTTTAAACGCAAATATATTATACAAGCAGAAATGTTTTACGAAAAGCATGGTGGAGTGGCTGTGATTTTAGCACAGTTTATGCCAATTATTAGAACTTTTTGTCCTGTTGTTACAGGCATTTCAAAGTTTGAATTTAAAAAGTTTATAGCATTTAACATAATTGGTGCATTTTTTTGGACAGTGGGAATCACACTTATAGGATATTATTCATTTATGGCATTTGGGCAGTTTATCAAACCTGAAGATATAGATAAGTATTTGCTGCCTATAGTCATTCTAATTGTTATTATATCTATATCACCTGCACTAGTTAAACTCATACATCATAAATTAACTAAAAATAAATAAATTGTTATAATCTGTTTTTAACAGCTCTATAATTAAGTCTTCAGATATAGACTATTTTTATGAACAAGAATTATACAAAAAAGCCAATTATTTATTTAACTATTGCATTTTCTTTCGCACTAGTTGCATCATTGTTTGATGGTGCAGCGTTTACAATATCTACTGTGAGGAGCACTACTTTGCCTTTTGTCAGCACTTCACAGCTAAATGAGTCATATGGAGAAGATGGATATTTCAAAGGCGGAAAAGCAGCATCCGGCACTATAAATCTAAACGGTTTTCAAGGCGCTGGAGGGCTAACAAAGGGGAAAACAATCAGAAATAGTGATAGATTGCATTTTGGTCAAGCAGGACAAATCTCAGACGGTGGAGCCACTAAAAGAGGATGGAGAGTTTTAGGAGTAGGGCCTGTTGCTTCAAAAAAAATTGGCATAAATGAGAACACTAGCTACTCTACTAGCGTTCCCGAAAACGGTGCATATATTTTATCAGAAGACCAAACAGGAGATGCTGTTGAGTTTAATATATCTGATCAAAAGTCTATAAACAGTTTTGATAATGTTAGCACTTTAGAAAAATCAAATCTTGCAAATGTGTATGATGCTTTTTTGTATAATAATTTTTCCGCACTTGATCACACTGCTCTTATTTCAAAAGCTCTTGAGGGTGTATGCTCTTTGCAAGATGGGTGCATAGGCAATTCTGGTATTTTTCTTTCAAAAAATGAGTATAAACTATTTCCGCTATCTTTCGGTGATACAGGAGAAGAGGAAAACAAAACTGATATCACATTTTTTGAAAGTAATAAAGCAAAATCTGTTCCCACATTATCGCCACCAAATATATGGCTACGCTCATCAAATTTTACTGATGCACAAAGTGTGAAAGTAGTTGATTCATATACAGGCAACTCTTATGGCAGATTTGCTAATTCAAAATATGGAATAAGACCTGCAGCGATTCTAAATCTAAATAATGTTTTACTCACTGAAAAGCTCACTGAAAATCCTACAATGGGCGGAGAAATACCCCTTTCAAGATGGCCTAATTCAAATGATGGAGATAAAAAGTTGGTCATTCTTGCTCCTTATGTAGAAAGAGGAACTATTTTAGGGCCTAATGGTGAAATACGGGATTCAGAGGAGCTTCTAATAAATGCTGGGGACTGTCTAGATCTAAAGTTTATTAATGCTCATCCTCTGAGTAAACTAACATACAAAATAGTTTCAAAAGGTGAAAAAGGTGATGAGAGTAAAGGAACAGTGCTTGCTGCAGGATCGGGAACAAAAACTCATACGCAAATATATGCTAAACGAAACTTTTGGAATCTAAACAGCACTAATGATTTTCAAGCTTCTCATACTTATGATTTATATTTGTGGACTCAACTAAATAATACATTTATATCAGATGCGGGTTCAATTCCAATAAAAATAACTCTGAGAGTTATAAAATTTGAAAATCAAGATTTCTGAAATCAGATTTTTACAAATTGAGCTTTTTATAAATTAGACTTTTTACAGAAACAAAAATAATAAATATAAAATAGGAGCTGCCATAAGTGTGGAATCTAATCTATCCATAATTCCGCCATGCCCTGCTAATAAAGAGCCCATATCTTTTATTTTCACAAACCGCTTCAAAGAAGATTCTAATAAATCTCCGAGCAAGCCAAAAGCAGTAGCCACTATAGCAAAAATCAAACGGTGGACTATTCCTATCAAACTATAAACCGAGCTGTCAATAAAATAAATACTGAAAAACTCAAAAACCATTGACCCTAAAATAGACATAATAAATCCAAAAACAAATCCTCCTGCTAAACCCTCCCATGATTTTTTCGGAGAAAGCTTTTTTGCTAATTTATGTTTTCCAAATCGTGAACCTATTACTAATCCTCCTAAATCTACAAATGAAACTATTATCACCGATAGTGCCACTTTATAAGCACCAAATGGCAGTATATATATTAGAACTAAAAATGACACCAAAAACGGTATCCAGGTGCAAACCATCACACTATATGAAACTTGCGTGATTTTCAATTTATAATCTATATGATCTAGCGAGCAATATAATATCAACATAGCCACTGTCAAATAATAAACAATTGTAAGCCCTGCAGAACCATAAAAAAATGATGCTGCTATCATTCCAGCAGCTCCTATAATAATAGGCGGTATTCCAATTACTATGTTTTTTAGTTTCAAACAATAATAAACCTCTATAATAGCCAAAATAGATGCAAATACTGCAAGAGCTAAAAATAAATAAGGTGTTATAAATAAACAAACGAAAACTAATGCAAATAGTGATACACCAGTCAAAATAGCTAACGGTATATTTCTGCCACCTTTTGGTTTTTTACCGTGCCGCGCCATAACTAGTAGTTATAATTCACAAATTAAACTTCTAACAAATCAGAAGTTTTTTGTTCTAAGATTTTATCTATTTCTTCTGTGGCAGTATGTGTAGCCTCATCTAAAAGTTTTTCAATATGGCGAACATCATCTTCTGATAAGCTATCATCTTTTTCAGCTTCTTGCTTCTTTCCCCTGCGTATATTTCTAACACTCACTCTTGCCTCTTCTGCTTTCTGCTTTGCTAATTTCACATATTCGCCGCGTCGTTCCTCAGTGAGCTCTGGAAGATTTACTCTCAAAATCCCGCCATCATTATTCGGATTTACCCCTAATTCAGAATCTCTAATAGCTTTTTCCACATTTGCTACAGCAGATTTATCAAATGGGGTGATCACTATACTTTTTGCATCAGCTACATTAATAGTAGCAAGCGATTTTAGCTGCGTAGGTGTGCCATAATAATCCACTAAAATTTTTTCAAAAAGTCCTGAATTTGCTCTGCCAGTTCTTATAGCAGCATATTCTTCTTTCAAAAACTCTATAGTCTGCTTCATATGTTTTTTAGCATCATCTATATTCATTTTTAGCCTTCCTCTAAAACAGTGCCTATTTTGCTATCGCCAATTAAAACTTTTTTCACAGCCTCATCTTGATCAATTCCAAACACTTGCAAAGCCATATTATTTTCCCTAGCTAGCGAAAGCGCTGCCGCATCCATCACGCCTAAATCATCTATTATTGCTTTTGTGTAAGTAAGCGCTTCATATTTTTTAGCATCTGGATTAGTTTTAGGATCTGCCGAATAAACGCCGTCTACACCGTTTTTGCCCATAAGCACTATTTCACAATGAGTCTCTAGTGCTCTTTGAATAGCTACAGTGTCTGTGGAAAAATATGGAAGCCCTGTGCCTGCTCCAAAAATGACCACTCTTTGCTTTTGCATATGTCTTATAGCTTTAAGCGGTATATAAGGTTCAGCAATCTGCCCCATTGCTATAGCAGTCTGAACACGAGTTTCCACATCTATTTGCTCTAAAAACTCTTGAAGAGCAAGGCAGTTCATAACAGTGCCTAGCATTCCCATATAGTCCCCTCGTGAGCGATCTATGCCAGCCTCTTCTAATTGAGCGCCTCTAAAAAAGTTTCCACCGCCCACTACTATACATATTTCTACACCTTTTTCAATAGCGCCATGAATTTGTTTAGCAATGTTTTTGAGAACTTCTACATCTACACCAAGCGAACCGCCTCCAAACGCCTCACCTGATAATTTAAGTAAAACTCTTCTCTGAGATTTGCCATTCTTTTGAGTAAGAGCTCTTTTAGGCATTTACTCTTGACCTACTCTAACTCGTTTAAACGATATAAGCTTCCCACCAGCTTTTTCAACAAATTGGCCAACAGTGATTGATGGGTCTTTCGCTAAGGGCTGATCAGACAAAACCACATCTTTATAAAACGCTTTAAGGCGTCCCTCCACAATTTTTGGAATAATCTGCTCTGGCTTTCCCTCATTTTGAGCAATTTCAGTTGCCACTCTTTTTTCTGCTTCCACAGTTTCACCTGGCACATCGCTAGATAATAAATACTTTGGTGCAAGAGCTGCCACATGCTGAGCCACATCTTTTGCTGCATCTTTTCCAGCTGCATCAGTGCCTACAAACACGCCCACACTTGGTGGCAAGTCTTTTGCTGTTTTATGTAAATAAAGTGTCACAGCTGGAGCTTGAAGCCTTATAACTGAATTGAGCACCACTTTTTCACCTAGCACAGCAGCGTTATTATTTATTAAATCTTCCACTTTTTCGCCGTTAGCATCAGACTCTAAAGCACTTTGCACAGAATCTGCTTTGCTTTCAATCGCAGCATCTAGCACAGCGTTTCCAAGATCTATAAACTTTTGTGATTTAGCTACAAAATCTGTTTCAGAGTTTAGCTCTACAAGATAGCCAACTTCATCAGATTCTTCTGTGACCACTTTTGCGCATACAATGCCCTCTTTTGTGTCACGGCCCTCGCGCTTTTCAACACCTTTTAGACCCTTAACTCTAATAATCTCTGTAGCCTTTGCCACATCGCCAGCAGCTTCATCTAATGCTTTTTTCACATCAAGCATACCAGCACCGGTCGCATCTCTCAAATCTTTTATATCGTTTGCAGTGTAATTTGCCATAATTTACCTTTCTTATTTTTTAGTTGTTTTTCCAG
>JAITBJ010000025.1 GCA_031283665.1 Candidatus Opitulatrix cubana | reverse complement strand
GGTTGGGTCTACACAGCCTAGTGCTTTATAGGAATCACGAAATGCATTAGCGTATTTGCTACTTACAGCCCACCATGTAGATTTTTCATTTTCAGCAGTAGCAAAAATCTTATCATTTATATCTGTTATATTTCTTATATATTTTACTCTAAAACCTGAATATGTGAACCAGCGGTAAATAATATCAAAAGCGATTGCAGATCTTATATGACCAATATGCGGCTGGCTTTGCACCGTTGGGCCACAAAGATATATGCTTACAGCATTTTCTTTTAAAGGCTTAAACTCTTTTTTCTTTCCAATCGCACTATCATATATAATCTGCATATATTAAGTTTATCAGTTATAACTATAATATATATCACAATCTGGCTCTGGAAAACAAATGCTATTTAATGGTAGCATGAATATATGAATACAAAAATGAATCCGTTAAAAAGTTTTAGCTTTTTTACATTTTTAATTTCTTTTTCTTTTATAGTGCTTATGGCTTTTTTCCCAATAAGCTCTGCAAATGCAGATGAAAATAGTGGCTATTATTTTGAGAGCCATAAAGGCTTTTCACCTGATGCTGGTATAGATGGGGGTCAATTAGTAATGGATGATTCTGGGCAAATATATTATTTTGATCAAGACACTGATCAAAGAGAAGTTTGCAAACTAAATCTAAACGGGAATGACCAGTGCACGGATCTTATGCCCCAAACTGCAGATTTTATGCCTCCTAGCCAATCGAATAAAGGAAGCATTATTTTAGATAAAAGCGCACATCTTTATATAACATTCACAGGCGGGCCAAATCATGACAAAGTGCTCGCAATAAAAATAAATGCTTTTGATTTATCTATCGCTTCTGTTTGGACTTATCAAAGTGATGCAGGGCCAAACCCTTATAATCCCGCAAATCTTTTGCAGCCTATAGCGTTTTTGAGTGGGGATTTACTTGCTGCTGCTGTGATGCTTGGCGGTCAAGGAGATCCGGGAAATTTTTATCTTCTTACTATGAATCAAAGCGGAAGCCCAACTTTTTCTCCGCTGCCTTGCCCAAATGGTGCGGCCACATGCCCTAATTTGATCCCTTTCTCGCTTCAGCTTTTAACTATTTCGCCAAGCAGACATATTCTTTCAATCACTTATGATGATGGATCAGCCCAGCGCAAAGTGCAGCTTATATATCTAAATGGCTATACCGCAGAAAGCCAGCAGGTCATCACTTTGAGTGAGGAGACAAATATATCATCTGATATGAAATTAGATTCTGATGGGCATTTGATTTTTGAAGATGATACTAACAAAATTTATTATTTTAATGTGTCTGATGGCGTGAATATCACACCTATAAAAACTGTGACTATTCCAAATCTATCAACTATTTCTGCTATCGAGTCTGACGGACAGGGGAACACTTTCGTGGAGGGAAAAATAGTGGTAGATGATCAAAAAGAAGTAATTAGAAAAATCGACAAGAATTCACAAATTACAAATATTCCTATGTCAAAAGATGCTTCTAGATTTAATATGTTTAAATTGCCTGACGGGTGCATATATATGACAGAGGCTTCGAGTTCGGATAAAAACACCGATTTATATAGAAGCTGCCAGGGTGGGGAGCTTCAATTTCTAAACTCATTTGATTTTAAGCAGACTATTCAAACACAAGTGCTTTATCAAGGAAGCACAAATGCTGCTCATCCAGACGTTTATGTTTTCACATATAATCCTCCTGGATATAGCACACGAGATCTAAATGATTTTTCTACTCTCAAATATAAATCTTTCCCGAGTCCTACTCCCTCACCCACTCCTCCTGGACCTGCTCCAACGCCTCCGTCTCCAAATCCTTACCCTGACACAGGCATAAATCTATATGACACTAGTATTATTTTTGTGCTACTATCATTGAGTGCCGCATCTGGCATCTTGCATAAGCGCTTATATAAATAATTTTATACAGGTATTCTCTCTGTAGCTTGCGAATCTATAGACACATCTCTAGGGGTCACCATTAAAGGAGTTTGGGTAATGCTTTGATTTCTGATTTCAATACCTTGATTTTTGTAAGCAGCCCAAGCTAATTCAGAGCAATACCATGCTTTACGGTCTGCATTGTATCCATAGCTAAAAAAATTAAATGAATAAGCCTTGCCTATTTGAGAATACTCAAAATCCACAGCAGCTTGTCTTTGCGCAGGCGTAGCGTTTTTCACTCTCCAAATTTGAAGATTTTGATCATCCACTCTGTCATCGTCCATAATTGAATAAAAAACTTTTCCAACATATTTAGTTTTTCCACTTGCGTCATCTAAATAACCTGATGCCTCTGACGCTAAAATATAATCACCATATTCAGCATCATGTCTAATTGAGTCCACCATAAAGATATGCCCTGTGAGGCCTCCAAAACCTTGAGGATCAAAAATCACATCACCAGGCTGAACGATGGAACGCAAACTATATCTTGAATAATTAGGCTTTTTTGGAATCGGCTGATTTGGATCAATATCTTCGTACCACTCTTTAGAGCTTTTCCCTAAGAAACTGCCATAATCTTGACCAGTGGCGCCATTATCAGCCTCATACACAGTTTGATTTGCAGATGCAACATTTACAAACTCATTTTCTGTAACACTCTCAGGTTCTGGAGCAGCAGCTAATGTAATTATTAGAGCAGCTGCACCTAAAATAAGAGCTGGCAATTTAAGATTTTTAAATCCAAATTTTTTCATAATTCTCCTTAAACTTCGAAATTATGTTTACATATGTATGATAAAACAATAAACTCCGATTTTGAAATTATTTTTATCAGATTAGTCCAATTATCACAAAATGTTATAATTTTGTTATAATTATGTGCACGGGGGGGGTTCGGCGATTTTTTTGTAAACTATAACTATGAATACAAAAATTAAACCACAAAAAATCGGCACTATTATAACAGTTTTATTGTTTGGAGCAATTTGCGCAATTGGTGGGTATGAGATACGTTCGTCTACAGATAGCAACAGCTCGGTGTTACCAGTTGCAAAAGGAGGGACAGGAAATAATTATGGAAAAGCTGTGAGTGCTGATAAATTATATACAGCTCGGAATTTGCAGGGTTATTCGTTTGATGGTAGTAAAGACATTTCTTTACCTGGCATATATAAAGAAGAAGTTACTGAATGGTATAATGAAACTGATAAAACTTTATATGTAAGATTTACGGGAATAAGAAAAGTCGCATCTTCTAAACTTAGTTTTTCATTTTCTAGAGATGGAGCTTTTGATGCGTTTGTTGATTTTGGTACAAAACAGCTCTCTGGATTTTCTCATTTTAACCTATATATAAAAAGTAATGGAACAATTCCCTCTGCTCCAATATATTCTTGGCAAACAAAAGATAACTATTTATATATAAAAGTTTTAAGTAATCTAAATAATTCAAGGCCTTTTATTTGGCGTTCGTCTAATCCATATGTTAGCGTAGACTTTATAACGGATTCAGATGAAATTGAAAGCCTAGGACCATGGCTTCAATTTAATATAATAACCTCAAATGATCCAGTAGAAGTACCTACGCCGTAAACTACACCATAAACCCTTATCGAAAGACCAGTTTTCAACAGGTTTAAAGACTGACTTCAGAATGTGGTTTTTGATTAGCATCAAGCCATTGCTGCTGAATTTTTCTTATTTCATCTACTTCCTGAGCCAGTGCAGAAAATTTTAATTTCAT
>JAITBJ010000043.1 GCA_031283665.1 Candidatus Opitulatrix cubana | reverse complement strand
ATATCAAGCGGCGCTATATTAGTCAAATAAACTAAATCTCCTATAGCATTTGCACCCATTTCAAGCACTAAATACTGTGTGGTCTCATCTGCTTGGAATATAGTAATAGGCACACCGATTTCATTATTAAAAGAGTTTTTTGCCCAAACTGCTTTGCCAAAATGCGATAAAACAAACCCTGATAAATCCTTAGTAGTCGTTTTCCCATAAGAGCCTGTAATTCCTATTACTTTCAAGTTTTTATTTTTATCTCTCAAACCTTGTTTATCTCTCAGGCTTTGCAAATAGCTTTTTGCAAACAGACCAAACTTTTTTTCACCTTTTATAATCTTTTTAGCACCACGGTTTTTAGCTTCATCTATAAAATCAAATCCGCCTTGCAATGCCACAAATGTGTCCCCCTCTTTCACCTGTTTTGAGTTTGTAACAATTCTATTATTTTCAATTTGCATCATTATATTAATTATACACTCGCATTATACTATTATATGCTCTCGCAATGCTATTATTATTACCAAGTAGTTGCATATTTTGCATTTCCAGGAGCAGGCGGCACTCCATATTTTGCCAATAAAAATGTCATTATTTTTTTGAAAACAGGTCCTGCTGCTAATGCACCAAAATAAGCCGTTCTAGGGTTTTTATAAAACACAGAAACTGTCCAGCGAGAATCTTGCACAGGCCCCACGCCTATAAACGATGCCATAATATCATTTAGTTTTCCACTTGCATCTGCTACTTGTGCTGTGCCTGTCTTTCCTGCCATACGGTATCCAGGAATTTGAAAGTTTTTAACCATACCCTCTGTGACCACGGATTCCATCATTTCAAGAGTTTTTTTAGCTGCATCAGGTGAAACTATTTGAGCAGATTTTGGCTTTTCTACTGGATCAAACTTATCACCATCTTGCACACCCTCTATAATAGTTGGCGTGATCCTGACTCCCTTATCTCCAATAGCAGAAAAAAATGATGTAGCCTGCACAGCATTTACCGCTACAGCTTGTCCAAATAAGACCGTTTGGGTGGTCCTCTCATCCCAATCTTGATAAGGTATTACTAATCCAGGTGATTCGCCAGGAAGCCCAAGCCCTGTATATTTTCCAAATCCTGCATTCACTAGCCACTCATAACGCTGCTTTATTGGCGCATTTTGAGACGCTAAAAGGGTTCCCACATTTGAGGAGTTTGCTAAAATGCCAGTCAGGGTTAAGCGCTCAATGCCGTGACTTTCTGCATCTTGAAACTCTTGCCCTGCACCATCTGTCCAGTGATCAGGCACTTCATACTGACTCAGGGGATTTGCATAGTTTTTCTCTAATAGACCAGAAACTGTTACCACTTTTCCCGTGGAGCCTGGCTCAAACACATCACCTACTGCTCTTGATGTGTTTAGCGCTGCCTCATCAGAGCCTGCTGCTGGCGAAAAAGTATCTGCTATAGAAAGTATTTTTCCTGTTTTCACGTCTTGCACCACTGCCATACCATAATCAGCTCCATTATCTTTGCATCCTTTATCTAATGCTTGCTGAACCTGATATTGCACATCTTGATCAAGAGTCAATTTCACACTTTTTCCGCTCGTAGCGTTTTCCACATCTACAAAACCGGTTGGAATCTCTTGCCCTAATAAACCGCTTTCATACGAAATCTGGCCATCTTTTCCAGACAAATCTTTGTCCATCATCTGCTCTATTCCAGCGCTCCCTTTTTGAGCATCATTTACTGCTCCTATTATATTTCCCGCAATAGTTCCATCAGGATACGCCCGTCTAGGCGTTTGCACAATGCCAATAATATGCGACATATTCAGGCTCTCTACTTTTTTTTCAACCTCTGGTGTCACATTTTTTTTGATGACGGAGTAGCCCGATTTTCCAGTGGCTGCATTTTGCACATCACCCACTTTCATATCTAGCACAGGCGCTAAGATTTTTCCAATTGCTTCAGGCCCCACAGATTGGCCAATAGTTTTTTCATCTCCGTTGCAAATTGAGCTGTTAGTTTTATTACATATCACAGGCGCAAAGCCGCTTGCCGAAATCTGATCTATATAAATAGTAAACCTTTGCACAGTAGTAGCTAGCACAATTGAATTTGCGTCGATTATATCGCCTCTTGCAGCAGGAATTGTTTCAGTTCTCATTCTTGAGTCTCGTGCTTTTTCAGCTGTCTGCTCGGCGTTTATCACCTGATACCAAATAAGCTGACTAGCAATTGCGCACGCTATTAAAGTAAGTGCTGTAAACATAAAAAAAAGTCGTTTATTAACTAACGCTTTCAGATCTCTTCTCCTCTTTTTCAACACTTTTATTCTCTTTAGGTGTAGATTATTTTAATCCAACGACCTGCCCGTTAGACAAATTCATACTCACTAATTTTTCAGGCTGATTCATTCCAAGATTCGTTGCAGTTTTAGGCAAAGCAGCATTTTTTTTGTCAATAGCCACTTTCATATCACTAATTTCCTGATTCAAACTTTGATACTGTGCTTCTAATTGAGTTTTTTGAAATGCTATAGATGCTAATGTGATATTTATAACTAATGTAGATAAAATAGTTGCAATAAAAATTGTGGCACAAATAAAAATAGCTTTGAGCGAAAAGCGCTCTTTTTCATTATTAACTAATACTAGCTTTTGCGGTTTAGACCTAAGCCCTGAACCCAAACTTATATTTTGCGATGCAGGACTTGGAGACACTGCTAGAGCATGAACATTCATTTTCTAAATCCTTTTATCATTTTTATAACCTTTCTAAAACTCTTATATGAGCAGATTTTGCTCTTGAATTGTTTTTTATCTCATCATCTGTAGGTTTTAGCGCTTTCAGCATCTTAAAGCTGCTATCAGAGTTTTCTATTTTGGGTACACTTTTAGGAGTTTTATCAGCGCTCAAGTCTCTAAAAACTCTTTTCACAATTTCAGCCTCTAAAGAGTGATAATCTATAACAGCTAATCTCCCGCCAGGATTTAAAAGTTTTGATGCTGAATATAAAGCGTTTTCAAGCTGCGTTAATTCGTCATTTACTTCTATTCTCAAAGCTTGGAAAACTCTTTTTGCGCTGTGTCCAGTTTTACCAAATCTAGGAACTGACTGATCTGTGATTTGCACTAATTGGGATGTGGAAGTAATCTCATTTTTTTCTCTGAATTCAACTATATTTTTTGCTACAGCAGCTGCAGATTTTTCACCGTTTTCTGCAAAAAGAGCTCTTAGTTGATCAAAACTGTAAACATTGACTATTTCTTTTGCATCCAAATTTGCATTTCTATTCATTCTCATATCAAGAGCCCCATCTGCCATATAAGAAAACCCTCTTTCAGGATTGTCAATTTGCATTGAAGAAACTCCTAAATCGAATAATATAAAATCGGCGTTTTTAGTATACTTTTCAATTTGAGAAAAATCATCATTTTGGAATGTGAACCGATTTGAATAGGTTTCAAGCTTTTTTTCAATAAACGGCTTTATTTCCAAATCCCTATCTATTCCTATTACTGATAAATTGTTAAACTCTTGCAAAGCAGCCAATGTGTGACCGGCAAACCCTAATGTGCAATCCACCATAATTGGATTTACTTTATTTTCAAAAGCACCTCGTGCTATTTCTAAAACCTCATTTTTCATAACGCTTATATGTGTATAATTATTATCTTTAGTGGTCCTGTCCATTATAAAACCTCTTCAGATATATTTGCAAACACATCTTCTGTTTTCTTTCTATAAACTTCCAGCGTTTTAGGATTCCAAACCTCTAAACGAGTTATAGCGCCTTTTACCACTACTTCATCATCTAAAGCGGCAAACTCTTTTAGCCGCGCAGGAATTGTGATTCTGCCCTGTTTATCAGGAACTTGATCTTCTGCACCATCTGTGAAACTTCGTATAAAGTCGCGAGCTTGCTTTGATTCTAAAGGCGATGCTTTTATTTTCTCATAAATAGTTTGAAACTCTTGAAGCGGAAAAATATATAAACATCTTTCCTGCCCTGGGGTTATAACTATTCCGGACTTTAGCTGCTCTCTAAATTTTGCAGGCAGAATTAAACGCAAGCTGCTGTCAATGCGTGGCGTGAAATTGCCAAGCAGCAAGTTTGAAGCGCTTATAGAGTCTGACATATATTAAGTTTACACCATTTTGCTCCAAATTATTAACAATTCCCCCCATTCTACTCCAAAAAGTCATTTTCGCAATCTAAAAATCTTGCCAAAATGTTATAAAAGTGTGTGCAATTAATCGTTTTTTTTTTAACGTATAGACTGTTCTTATGAGAAAACATTGAAACACCCAATAAACTCCGCATTTATAGATTTTTCAAATTACTGAGTTTTCTTATTAGTTTCCAACAGCTAGTTTTCAACAATTAAAAGTTTTCAACAGTTTTAAGTGCTAACTTGACTTAACTTTGAAAGCGGTTTACACTTAAATAGTGATACAATTGTTGAAAACTTTATGGAAAGAGTTTATGCTGCTAATCTTTCCAATCAACTGCGCAGGATGCTCAAAGTGGGATTTATCTATATGCTCTGATTGCGCGAAAGCGATAAATAAATCGCCTTTTTTATCTAACAGGTTTCCTGTGTGGGTAGCAAATCTTTATAATCTACCTATTCGCCCAATTATTTTACAATGGAAAGACCATGGGCGAAGCGATTTAGATTCAGTGCTAGAAAAAAGAATTACACATTGCTTTCAAACTGCTAACTTTTTGCAAAATGCAAATCAGATTTTGATTGTGCCTATTCCCTCATCAAAAAAGATGGTGAAAAGCAGAGGATTTTGCCAAACTGCTCTTTTAGCTAATGCTTTAGAAAATCGGTTTTCTGGCATACAGTCAAAAGAGCTGCTAATAAAAAAAGGAAATGCTGCTTCACATAAACTAGCTAATAAATCATCTCGCAGCGCAGAGTTTTCCTTTAATGAAAAAATAAAATGTGATACGCTTTATCCTGTAGTTTTAGTAGATGATGTTTTGACCACAGGCGGGACTTGGGAAAAATGCAAAAGCGTTTTAGAGGAAAAAGGGTTTAGTGTTTTAGGCGGTGTAGTGATAGCAGAAG
>JAITBJ010000053.1 GCA_031283665.1 Candidatus Opitulatrix cubana | reverse complement strand
TCGGTTCTATATGGTAGCCCGAAATCTATAAAAAACTTTTTTTCTCCTTTCACAGCACATAAAGTTTTTAGCATCATATCGCTGCTTGCTGGGGTTTGAGTTTCAGGATGCAAAACACTTGGCGGCGTGCCAAACGATAAAAGCACTTCTGCTTCTTGCTTCACTTTGTCAATTCTTGGATTTATATACGAATAATAAACAGTTCTTCCATAATATATATAATAATACTGCAAACCTGTAAAAGGGTCTCCAAACACTATATCATCTTTGCCAATATATTTATTCATCTTTTCAAACGCATCAAGTTTTTCAGATGTTAAAATGCTATTATTTGAAACAGTTTTTATGTTTGCGGCTTTATTTGTGTCATCAGCTAAATAACCTCTTGTAGGGTCTAAAATCAAATAAACTATAATTAAGGCCACAACTAGCAAAGCAGCAATTATCGTAGTTTGAATACCTTTTACAATTTTAATTGAAAACTGCTTACCTGTTATAAAGCAATTATCAGTTAAAAAGTAATCGCTTGTCAAAAAACTTGTCAGAAGTGGAATCATAATTATAGGCGCAAGAGTGATAATTCTATTTTCGTCATGATACCAAGGAGCAGTTAATATATTTCCTATAGCGCCAGACGGTATATAAGATGTTATAAATAGAAACACAAATAATAAATAAACGGTTGGCAATTCCCAGTTCTTATTTTTGAAAGACTTATAAATCACATAAATCATTCCTAAAGATATTAGGGTTGCAATTATTTGAAGCGCCATATTAGCTTTCAAAAATAATAAACCACCTGAAAAACCGCTTAAAATAGTATTTAGATAATTATCTGTAGAAATATGAGCTGCAAACCAAGTAGACGGATGAAAAAGCATATCTTTATGCAAATACTTAAAAACATAAAGCGCTACAAATGCAGCAACTATTGCAATTATTCCAGCTACTATACAAAACACTCTGCGAGCAATTTTAGGATTTATTTTATAAATCTTTATTAAATAACTTATAATAAATGGAAAGATAAACAAGGCATACGAAAAAACAATTCTAGGCTGTGCGAGGGCTGATAAAATTGCGAGCAGACATACGCTCAAAAAATAAATTATTACACTTTTTATGAGTTTATTCTTTTTAGATTTAGATTCTTTTTGCTTGATTAACTTTGCACCGCTTGATTTACTTTTGAAAAAATCTATTAAACTGTCAAAAAATCTGAGTGTGAAATATATGAAAAACGGCAAAAGAGATGTGGCTGTAGCATATGCTAAAAGAGGCCCCTGATGCAAAAGCAAATAAGGAAAGCAAGAAAAGGAAACTGCAAAAACAGGAGTTAGCGTCAGAATAAAAACGTTTTTTTGTCCTATAAAATATGAAACCAAAAAAGTCATTCCTAATGGAAAAATAATCGCATTAAAAAATAGCCACGAAAGTGATGCACCAGTTATAACGCTAACTGAAAAAAGCTTTACGCAAGCAGCTGCCACTATATGAAATAGCGGCGGATAAAAAGCGCCCTCAAGGGTCAAATGTAAAGCGCCTCCAAATCCATTAGAGACAAGCTTTTCAATAAAATAATAATGCGCTGGTGCGTCAGTGAACTGAATAGGATACTGCCACAAATTGCTAGGATACCAAAGAAAAACTATTAAAAATGAAACTGCTAAACCGCAGAACGGAAAAAGAAAATGCTTTGATTTAAATCGTCTAACAATCTCCTTATTTTTAACAGTACTCATATTTTTAATAGTTTTAACTAACGGATGCTATAAACGATTCCAAAGATTGCCCAAAGCTCATTCTAACTCTTGGAAGCTCTAATTTATTGCTGCCTATTTTCACAACACCGGGGTCGGTAGTTACAGCCATTTCAAACCCTGCTTCACGAACACCTTTTTCAACTTCAGGATTAAAAGCACCTGATGGATAGGCGAGCACTTCTTTTGCTTTAAGCTTTTTAGCAGATTCCTCTAAATCTTTTGCAATTTGGGATGCTGAAAGATTTGCCATATATCCTATAAAATGACCATTTTGAGGATTATGCATACCGTTTGTGTGAGAGCGCTGCATAACATATTTTGATGGTGATTTTTCTCTTGACTCCCACCAAGAACCTGTGATACAAAACATAGTGGAATATATTTTATATTTATTAATTATCGGCACGCCTATATTATACCAACTAATTTCATTATCATCATCTGTCACCATCACAGACTTTTTAGGAAGCGACAATTTCCCGTCAATAAACGCAGAAAGTTCTTTCCAAGATGGATAATAAAAATTATTATCGTGCAAGTATTTCATTTCCTTGTCAAAATCAGATGCAAGCATATAATCTGCATTAGCAGCTGGATCATTAGCGTCTTTAGTAAAATAATGAAACATTAAAATAGGAACTCCTACATTAGCTTTTTTATTTTCTGCAACAGTGGTCCATCTTCCATAAAGAGAAGAATTGCAAACCACATCAGAGCCTACACCTATTCTCTTTCCTTTGTCTGATTCATTATACCAACCGGCAAAAACCGATTTGGAATCAGGATTTGTAGAATCAGGATTTATTAACTGATCTGATGTGGGAATTGGTAAATCCCCATATATATCGCCCTGTTTTTTCTCATATGTCTTTCCATTATAAACTGCATCAGAATCTATTAGTGTAACAGCGCAATCAGGAGCAGGGCTTGCAGTGGCATCTGCTTCAGAGGATGAATTGCTTTGATTAACAGAATTAAAAACAGTCCCTTTCAAAATAAAAAACCCTGATATAAAAATTGCAAGCGCAATAATTATACCTGCTGCTATTTTCACAGCGCTAAAGTGTTTGCTACTCGTCTTGATTTTCTAAAATATAAAATAATAACTACTGCAAAAATAACTGAAATCACTAAACCCATAATAGAGGAAATTGAATAAAATTGTAAAGGGTCTAATTGAATGGTCTTATCGCTACTTGTTTGAAGCAGTCTTTTTGAAAACTCAAGTTTGTAAGAATCTGACACAAATAAAAGAAACACAGATGCTAAAACTTGCAAACTCACATTAATTTGAGCAAAAAGCATACCAGAACGAAATCTGCGATATATAAAATATGCTGATAGCACCCCTACAATACCTGCTAAAAAGCTTATTATATTAGACACTATAACGCAATCATCCCCCGACGAAAGCCAGTCATTAAAACTGAAAAAGGTCATAACCGCACTAATTCCTCTAACAAAAAAGATTATCGCCACAAAAAGCAAAAAACCACCAATTTTCTGCAATTTGGGGTCATCATCATTTGTTTCTGCTCGTTTTGTGAATGAGTCTGCTAGTAATTTAAATAATTTAAACATATTTTCTCCTTTACCTATTTATTTCTAATTTACTCGTCTATTTCTTTACGCCAACTATATCTACTATAAACACTAAAACATCTTCTGGAAAAATGCCAGCAGCAATCATTCCATTTTTGCCATAACCATATTCAGGAGGAATAATTAAAAGAATACGAGAGCCAACCGTCTTACCAACTAAACCCTGATCCCAGCCTTTTATTACACTGCCTACGCCAATTGGAAACTCCACAGTTTCCTCATTATAAAATGATGAATCAAAAACTTCTAACCTTTGCCAAATTTGCCCGTGATAATTCACTTCAATTGTGGAACCAGCACTAACTACAGGGCCTGAACCCGCCGTCAGCTCATGAACCGAAAACTCTGTTGGGTGTTTAGACCTTTTAATTTCAACATCTGGTGCAGAGCCAAATTCTTTATTTACTGTAATATTTTCCATTACGCTGCTCATAATATCAGTTTAGCATAAATAAATCTCTGATAAACTTAATAGTATGAGGTCCTTCACAAAATTATTTTCTATTTTTATAATATGTTTATCGGTTTGTTTATCAGTAGGAAACCTTTTTGGTTTTACTATTAATTCTGTATGTGATAATTCCGCATCTAAAGAATTAGATAATATCCCTGTTTTAAAAATGCAAAGTTCAACACAAAAACTCAATACTAGCAGCGCTCTAAACACGACCAACAGTAGCGTTCCCCAGCCTGAAAATGTGACTGTTCAAAAAATAGATGATAAAATAGTTGCTTCTTGGGATGCACCTAGTCCCGAACCAGCTGATTACACTTATTATGTGGAACTTGTTAATAAAGCAGGAGGTGTGTTTGCCGCTGGAAGTTTTGAGAGTAGCACAAATCAAGTATATGTGCTATATGATGAATATACTATTGCAAATGATTATAAAGCTCAAGTTCAAACCGTTTTGCCTAATGACGAGAAAAGCGACTTTGCTAAATCAGAGCTCACATCCGTACCAAAATCCTTAGCAGCCACGAATGGAAATAGCCATTTTACTGACATTGCAAAGCTTAGCGATTCCTCAAAAGCAGCTATAAATTGGGCGTATATTTACAATGTGACTGGAGGATATACGCCTACAAGCTATAAACCTGAACGCGTTCTCACTCGCTCTCAAATGGCTACTTTTTTGCGCCGACTTGCAGGAAGTGCGAGCTATGAAAGTAGGGGCAATCCTTTTAGCGATATAAACAATGACCCTGCAAAAGATGATATACTTTGGTTAGCTCATTCTGGCGTGACTGGAGGCTATGAATGCACAGGAAAAGGCAAACCTGTAAAAAACTGCAGAGGTAAAGGAGACCGCGTTTATCAAGGAGGCGGATCAGTTACTCGTGAACAGATGTCTCTTTTTTTATACGCACTAGCTGGCAGGCCAGATTTTTCAGAAACCAAAAATCCGTTTGTAGACACTAAAAACACTCAAGCGGTATTCAAAACAGCAATACTTTGGCTAGTCTCTCAAGGCATTGTAGCTGGCTATGATCCTACTCACTTTAGACCAACTACAAAAGTAAACCGAAATCAGATGGCTCTATTTATGAAAGCATATGCTTATAAATTAGAGCTCTGTACATTTTTGAAACCCTCTAGCGCAGCAAATTTTTCTAACGCGTCAAGTTTTTCTAGCTCAATTAGCGAAACACTAAAAAATGCCACAGGCTCATCTGGTCTTTCTTTTATTACAAAAATCACTTTTGCAGACTCTAAACCTAAATGCGATACCCCTATAGACTTTTCAGCGGACGAGTCTGGCTCAATTATACTTTGCATAACCGGGGAGCAAATGACTATTGGGCAAAACGGTGGAGTGTTTATAAACCCAGATGACAATAGTGCGCTTTTTTCCTACTTTGATAATGCTGCCGGTGTGGAATTTGATTTGGGCTCACTTATTATAAACAATTCAGGACTGCTTGATTATCTTTTTGCGTTTAGTAAAATAAAAAACATTGTATGGCCTGCTCCGTTTAATCCTGGTGTAAAAAGTTTTTCTCATATGTTTTTCAATTCATCTATTATGGGTTTATTTCCGTTTCCGTCTGGATTTGGTCAAAATGTGGAAAATATAGATTCTATATTTGCAAACAGCTCGCTTCCTGATGGGTTTACCTTGCCAGCAGGATTTGGGGAAAACGCCACGACCGCTTCTTCAGCATTTAATACTACAGAGTTTGCTGGCAGTTTTGCGCTGCCTAATAGTTTTGGTGCTCAAACTCAAAATATAGATTATATCTTTGTAGATGATGCCTTGCCAAATGGGTTTTCTTTGCCTGCAGGCTTTGGACAGAATGCTAAAAGCATGATAGGCTCATTTAATCAAGCAACTCTTCCAAATGGGTTTACTTTACCTGCAGGCTTTGGACAAAATGCTACTAATGTGAGCTCTATATTTGAAAAAACTGCTTTTCCAAATGATTTTGCTTTGCCTGAGGGTTTTGGAGAGCAGGCTGAAGATTCAACATACGCTTTTTTTGAAACCGTTCTTCCAAACAATTTTGCATTGCCTGAGGGTTTTGGAGTAAAAATTCTAAATATGGATTCTATGTTTGAGCGTGCTACTATAGTTGACTCTATCTCTTTCCCTGATCATTTTGGTGGAAACGCTCTACATATGGCTGATATGTTTAAAAACGCTATAATGCAAAATGTAAGCACTCTAAACTTTCCTACCTCTTTTGGAGATGATGCACAATCTATGTCAGAAATGTTTTATGGAGTAAATTTTCCAAATAGTTGCTCTTTTCCTGATAATTTTGGTACATCTGCTACAGATATGAGCTCTATATTTGAAGCCTCTCATATAAAAGCATATTTTACATTACCATCCTCTTTTGGAATAAATGTGGAAAACCTATCATCAGCTTTTGCAAATGCTACTATTGACAGCGGTTTATCTTTTCCAGAAGATTTCGGAGCTCACAGTTTATATATATCAAAAATGTTTAATGATGCACAAATTGGACAAAATATAAATTGGTCTAGAACTAATTTTGCAGAAAAGATTTTTGCAGAGCATGAAAATGTGTTTCAGAATATAACCTGGGGCCCAACTTCTAAACTTATAGTTATGAATCAAGCTTCATCAGATGTGTTTACAAGTGAAACAGATATAGACCCAGCACGCATTCAAATCACTTCAGTATAAAAGTTTTATTTTTACAAAATTAGTTTTTGCAGAATTAATTTCTAACAACAATTGAAAAAACTTTTGGAGGAACAGGAATTGTTTTTATAATCTTTAAACCTGAAACGAGTTCTTTCACTTTTGGGTCATTCATAGCAAACGCTTCTAAATCAGATTTTGAAATGTTTGGATCTACTTCTAATTGAGCTTTTATTTTACCATTAATTTGCACCACGCAAACTACTTTATCAGCTTGCAAAAACTTTTTATCTGCTTCGGGAAAGTTTACAAATGTAATAGTCTGTTTATTCCCAAGTTTGCTCCATAATTCTTCTGCAATATGTGGTGCAAAGGGAGCGGTCATAATTATTAAAGGGCTTATTGCGTCACGAGGCACATTGGCAATTTGAGTTAAATGATTATTATATTCAATAAGTTTTGCAATAGCGGTGTTTGGCCTTATATTTTCCATTTCTTCCCTTACTGCAAAAATAGTTTTATGCAAAAGTTTTTCAGTTTCTTCATCCATTTTTTTGTCTTTTGCTACTATTTCACCAGTCTCTTCATTAACCACATTTCTCCAAAGCCGCTGCAGGAATCTTTGAGCACCAACCACTGCACGAGTTTCCCATGCACGAGAAATATCAAGTGGGCCCATTGACATTTCATAAACTCTAAAAGTGTCTGCCCCAAATTGCTTATACATTTGATCAGGGGTCACAACATTTTTTAAACTCTTTCCCATTTTGCCATATTCTTGAAAAACCTCAATTTCGGTGCCGTGCTCATTTTTATCATTTTCATTTTTATAATAGAACTTTTTGCCTTTTTCATAAACTTTTTCAGCCTCTATATAAGCACCGCGCTCATCAGCATAAGCATAAGCTTGCACATAGCCCTGATTAAAAAGTTTATGAAACGGCTCAGGAGAGAGCACATATCCTAAATCATAAAGCACTTTGTGCCAGAAGCGAGCATAAAGCAAATGCAGCACTGCATGCTCCACTCCGCCTATATATAAATCAACTCCGCCCGATTTTCCAACAGTTTCATTATGATTTGGTCCCAACCAAATGCGGTCTAGTTCAGGATTAATAATTTTGTTTTTAGGATTTGGATCAGCATATCTCAAATAATACCAACAGCTTCCCGCCCAGTTTGGCATAGTATTAGTTTCCCTCTTATAATGCTTTTTCCCGTCCCCTAAATCAAGTTCGCAATTTACCCAATTTTCAGCTCGTGAAAGCGGTGCTTCGGGATAGGAATCTTTATCATTTTCATCATAAGTCTTTGGAGAATAATTTTCAATTTCAGGCAGTGTGATTGGAAGCATATTTTCAGGCAGAGAATGTGCAACACCATTATCATCATAAACTATTGGAAAAGGCTCTCCCCAATAGCGCTGCCTTGAAAAAAGCCAATCTTGTAAACGATAAATTGTTGTAGATTTTCCAGCATTTGCTAATTCAATGTTTTTTATTGCATCCTCAATTGACGGTTTGAAATAATCATATTTGATTTCAAGATTTTTCTCTTTTGCAAACTCCTCATCTCTTTCATCATCTGATGGCACTGCCATAATTGCACCAGTGCCATAAGTCATAAGCACATAATCTGCAACAAAAATTGGAAGCTGCTCATCGTTTACAGGATTTTTAGCATAAAGCCCTGTAAAAACTCCTGTCTTTTTTCCAGCATCTTGCTGACGAGCCACCGCAGATTTTTTAGCTGCCATTTCAATATATTTTTTCACATCTGGCATCTGTTTATTAGTAGCATACGCCACAAGGGGGTGCTCTGGAGCAATTACACAAAATGTAGCACCGTACAAAGTATCAGGACGAGTAGTGAAAACAGTTAATTTGTTTTGAGCGTCTGCATGATCAGGCATTTGCGCTGTTGCTTCAAAATTAGCAGTTGTCTTAAAATTAATATAGGCGCCGCACGATTCACCAATCCAATTTGTTTGCATTTGCTTCACTTTTTCAGGCCAGTCAATAGTTTTTAAACCATCTAATAACCGCTTTGAATAGGCTGTGATTCTCATAGACCATTGCGAAAGCTCTTTCGTGAATACAGGAAAGTTTCCTCTCTCAGACCTGCCATCAGCTGTAACCTCTTCATTCGCAAGCACAGTTCCTAACCCGGGAGACCAGTTTACAGGTGATTTTTTTATATATGCAAGTCTATAAACAGACAACACAGCTTCTTTTTGTTGATTATTCAAATCATCCCATTTAGTGTTTTTATTTATAAACTCTAAATCTGGAAGAGGAGCTTCACCGGCTTTGAATTTTTTTATCAAATCTGATATAGGCCGTGCTGCACCTAAAGTGCCCTCACCATTTTTTGCATCTTTATCAAAATAGCTATTATAGATTTGCAAAAAAATCCACTGTGTCCATTTTACATAATCGCTATCTGTAGTAGCAAATGAACGGGTTTTGTCATGAGCTAAACCCATTTTTTCAAGCTGCTCGCGCATATTTTCTATGTTTTTTTCGGTTGTGATTCGCGGATGCTGACCTGTTTGAATAGCATACTGCTCTGCCGGCAAACCAAAAGCATCAAATCCAAGTGTATGCAAAACTGCATTTCCTGTCATTCGCTTATATCTGCCAACTACATCAGTGGCCACATAACCTAATGGGTGCCCTACATGCAAACCTGCACCAGATGGATACGGAAACATATCCATAATAAAATATGGATTTTTTTCTGTTTTTGTAGGTTTTGAATTTACAGTTTCTAATTCTACTGTTTCTGAAACTTGAAAAGTTTGATTTTCACTCCAGTATTTTTGCCATTTAGCTTCTATGCTGTTAGCAAGTTCGGCTGTATAACGAAACTTAGGAATCTCGTTTTGAGACATTTAAACCGTTTACCGCTGCAGCAAGTTTGCTTTTTCTTTTTGCAGCTTGATTTTTATGAATTACCCCTTTTGAAACAGCTATATCTAATTTTTGTGAAGCAAGCTGATATTGTTTTGCAGCATCATCTGCTTTTTTATCAGCTACTGATTTACGAACATTTTTTACTCGTGTTTTTAATTCTGTGCGAATTTCTAAATTGCGAACACGAGCTTTCTCATTAGTTCCAATTCTTTTAATTTTAGATTTAATGTTTGCCATATATATAGTCTACATCAGATTATACACTTTCCAAAATCATCTTTTTTATAACAAATTTGTAATTTACAAAATGTTTACATTCTAACACGCAAAATAAGTTGACTTTTGGAGAAAAATATAGTAATCTAATACTATATATTGTGGTTGAAACACAAATTGACCACAATATGTTGTGTTTTTCCTGATTTTCTAAAAATTACAAAGATCATCAAAAACTCCGACTCAAAACCGCCCAAAACAAAAAAATTAAGGAGAAATTATGGCACAAGCAGGCAACTCTATACAAGTCCAATCTACTGTTAATGAGTATTTAGAGAAATTAGATTGGAGAGTAAAAGCTAATGCTAATCAGACATATTCTCTTGGCGGTATGATTTTGAATACATCTGGAAAAGTGATTGCAAATTATTGGCTAAACGAGGTTTACGGTCCAATAAATAATGAAATTGGTGAAGCTCACCGCAGAGGAGATTACCATATTCACGATTTAGATATGCTTTCAGGATATTGCGCTGGTTGGTCATTAAAGTCTTTACTTGAAGAGGGTTTGAACGGCGTAGAGGGAAAAGTGGACGCTAAACCTCCTGCTCATTTTAGCGCTGCTGTAGGGCAAGTGGTCAATTTCTTAGGAACTCTTCAAAATGAATGGGCTGGTGCTCAGGCTTTTAGCTCCTTTGATACATATATGGCACCTTTTGTAAAAGCTGATAATCTAAATTATAAAACTGTGAAACAAGGCATTCAAGAGCTGATTTTTAATTTGAACACGCCTAGCCGATGGGGCACGCAAACTCCTTTCACAAATCTAACCTTTGATATTGTCTGCCCTGAAGAAATTGCTATTCAATATCCTTTAATTGGTGGCGAGGTGGCAGACTTTACTTACGGCGACTGTCAAAAAGAAATGGATATGATTAATAAAGCATATATAGAAATTATGACTACAGGCGATGCTAATGGAAGAGTTTTCACATTTCCAATTCCTACTTATAATGTGACAAACGAATTTCCATGGGATAGCGAAATAGTAGATGATATTTTTGAAATGACTGCAAAATACGGACTTCCTTATTTTTCCAATTTTGTGTCATCAGATATGGACCCCCATCAAATTCGGTCTATGTGCTGCCGCTTGAGATTAGATCTAACCGAACTTTTAAAGCGCGGAAACGGTTTATTTGGATCAGCTGAGCAAACTGGATCAATAGGCGTGGTCACACTAAATTGTGCACGATTAGGATATGTGTATGCTGGAGATTGGGGGGGGCTTATCAAACAAGTGGATTATTTATTAGAGCTTGCGAAAATCTCATTAGAAATGAAAAGAACCACAATTAGTAAATATATAGATAAAGGGCTTTTTCCATATACACGCCGCTATTTGCCAAACGGTTTAGATAATCATTTTTCAACTATTGGAGTAAACGGCATAAACGAAATGATAAGAAATTATACAGCTCGCACAACTGGTGAAATAGATATTACAGACCCTAAAGGCGAGGAAATAGCAGTGAAATTGCTTGATCATATTCGCGAAAAAATGGTAGAGTTTCAAGAAGAAACCGGGCATATGTATAATCTTGAAGCTACTCCTGCAGAGGGCACCACATACCGCTTTGCAAAAGAAGACAAATCTCGATATCCTGATATTTTGCAAGCAGGAACCACAGCTGAGCCATATTATACAAACTCTTCACAGCTTCCTGTAGGCTACACAGATGACCCATTTGAAGCATTAGAAAAGCAAGAAGTTTTGCAATCAAAATATACTGGCGGCACTGTACTTCATCTATATATGGGTGAAAAAATAAGCTCTGGAAAAGTTTGTAAAGAGCTAATGAAAAGAGCGCTAACAAATTATAGATTGCCTTATGTGACTGTGACTCCAACTTTCTCAGTAAGCCCTATAAACGGCTATATTGACGGCGAACATTTCTTTGATCCTATTTATGACAAGGAGCACGGACTTAATGATCAAAGCCCTGAAAACCAAAGAGTTCAATGTGAAGTTTGGACTCGCGTGATGGGGTATTTTAGACCTGTGAGCTCTTTTAATACAGGAAAAGTGGGCGAATATAAAGAAAGAGTGCCTTTCAAGGAGCCTAAACTATAAATAATTACGTAAATAGCAGCACTAATGCTGTGGACCTAAACATTGCAGGATATAATAAATACTCCACAGTTGACTGGCCGGGGAAAATAGTTTCTGTTGCGTTTTTGCAGGGCTGCCCTTGGAGGTGCAACTATTGCCACAATTTCAACATTTTAGATCCGCACATTAAAGGCTCTATTAGTTTTGATAGCGTTTTAAAACACTTAGAAACTCGCTACGGTTTATTAGACGGAATTGTGTTTTCTGGCGGGGAGCCTACAATGCAAGGCAGCTTATACAACGCAATAAAAACAGTAAAAAATATGGAGTTTGCCGTGGGTTTGCATTCTGGCGGCGCTTATCCAAAAGCACTTACTCGCGTTTTGCCGCTTATAAATTGGATAGGGTTTGACATTAAAGCCGCTCCAAATCTTTATGAAAAAATTACTAATAATCCGTCAAGCTGGGATAATGCTAAACAGTCTATTGAACTAGTTTTAAATGCAAC
>JAITBJ010000075.1 GCA_031283665.1 Candidatus Opitulatrix cubana | reverse complement strand
CATATTTGAACGTATTAGAGATTTTGATTCTGCAAGCA
Organism: Candidatus Opitulatrix cubana; assembly: GCA_031283665.1. Classification (GTDB taxonomy): domain Bacteria; phylum Actinomycetota; class Actinomycetes; order Actinomycetales; family Bifidobacteriaceae; genus Opitulatrix; species Opitulatrix cubana. Next base: position 17,895 of record JAITBJ010000075.1, on the reverse strand, counting down.
AACGCTTACCAAAATCATCATTTGGGTCAATTTGCAGAATATAATTTACTACACTTTTATTAGCACCAACTTTTTTAGCATTTTTGGCAAGAGTTTCATTACTGCCATCGCTTTCATTATAGTGTTCTGCTTCTTTTGGTTGCACACCTTTTTTTAAAATCAGCTCAATAAAATCCCATAAAACCTCAGGCTGATTTTCGTATATTATTTTAGCAGCATGAGCTGAACGAACAGAATAATAAAAACCATTAGAATAAAAATCTATCCATGCAAGCGGCACAAGTTTTATATTTATATACCCTTTATCTAAAAGCCTTTTTAGTTGATTACCGTGTTCAAAATGAAACTTCCCGCAATAAGGACATAAAAAATCTATAAAAATTGTGTAATTGAGTTTCTTGCGACCTTTCACATCTTTACCTGAAAAATTTAATTCACAGACAAAAACATCTTTCAAATCACTAATTTTATTCATAATCAGATTTTATCACGAATTTTACGGGTTCGCGAATTTGTGGGTTTAAAGTTTACAGACGCAGAGTTTTATGGGTTCAAAGGTTTAAGGGCTCAAGGTTTTGTGGGCGATACTGGATTTGAACCAGCGACCTCTTCCGTGTCGAGGAAACGCGCTAACCAACTGCGCCAATCGCCCTAATTTAATTTGGGTTTGCGTGCACATGACTGGACTTGAACCAGCACGATCTAAAAGCGATCACAGCGACCTCAACGCTGCGCGTCTACCATTCCGCCACATGTGCGTATTTTAATGCTAGCACAGTTTATTGGGTGTATAATTAGATTATGGCTAATAGCTTCAGAATGAACGGAAACAATTACGAAATCGGCTTTACAGATTCAAAAAATCGTAAACATAAACTTACTCTTGCAAGCATAGGATCATCTATTAGAAAATACACTATTGACAATTTAGATATTGTAGTGCCATATAACGCGGATGAAATGCCAAACTATTTTCAAGGGCAGGTGCTTTTTCCATGGCCTAATAGATTAGAAGATGGAAAATACGAGTTTGAGGGCACTAGCGTTAATGCAGACATTAATGAACGAGATAAAAATAATCAGCTGCATGGGCTATCCCCTCTTTATTCATTTGATTTAATAGATAAAGATGAGAACTGGATTAAAATGGGTTTGCAACTTCCGCCTAGCAGAAATTACCCTTTTATGATAAGAGTGGAAATTTTATACACCCTAACTGACAAGGGTTTAGAGATAAAAACATTTGCAAAAAATGAGGGTGAAAAAAATGCTCCGTTTGCATTAGGCTGGCATCCGTGGTTTTCTCCAAGAGGCAGCCTTGATAGCTGCTCTCTTCATTTCAAAGCAGAGTCTTATATTTATTCTGATAGCAGACTTCTTCCAGCAAAAGAGGGTGAAGTACCTACTACTTTTGACTTTAGCACAGAAAAATCTCTCCAAGATATCAGCCTTGATGATGCTTTTGCAAATGTAGCAGAAAATAAAGTTTCCTTTAAAGCTGCTGATGGACATATCACAACTATTCAAGCAGATGAAAACTATAAAGCATTTCAAATTTGCAGTGCTGATTTTGCTGAGGGCGCTGATCACAGATTTGGACTTGCTATAGAGCCTATGACAGCTTGGGCTAACGCATTTCAAACACATAAAAATCTAATAATAATCAAACCTGGACAAACAATTAACAATTCATGGAGGATTCTTTTTATATAATGAATAATTTTGACAACTTCAATTTTGAAAAGCTATATACTGATACGGATGCGGCTATTACGCGATATAAAAAAGCTTATAAAGAGTTTGAAAAGCATTTTGGAAAGGTGGAAAACTATAAAGCAGAAAAGCTAGCAGCAGTTTCAGCACCAGGCAGAACTGAAATCGGCGGAAATCATACAGATCATCAAAAAGGCTGCGTAATAGCCGCATCTATTAATTTAGATATTTTAGCCCTTGCAATTCCAAATGGCACAAATAGTGTAAATCTATATTCTGATGGTTTTGGTATGCAAAAAATTGACCTTTCTGCTTTAGAACCTGAAACTGATAAAAATGATACAAGTGCTCTCATTAGAGGTGTAGCATCATGGATGAAGGAAAATGATTATAAAATAGAGGGGTTTGATGCTTATCTCACATCAGATGTGCTAGTGGGTTCAGGGCTTTCATCATCAGCAGCTTTTGAAGTGGCAGTGGGCGGCATTTTTTCATTTTTATTTAACAATAATAAAGTATCACCTATGGAACTTGCTATAGCAGGTCAGTGGGCTGAAAACAATTTTATGAATAAAGCATCCGGATTAATGGATCAAACAGCCTCTGCAGTGGGGGGATTTGTGTCAATAGATTTTGAAAATACTAAGTCTCCAAAAATTAAACCCATTTCATTTGATATGAGCAAAACTGAATACGCATTATGCGTAGTAGATGTGAATGCGTCTCACGCTAATCTCACAGAGGCTTACTCTCAAATCACACGAGAGATGAAACAGGTGGCTCAATTTTTTGGAAAAGAAGTTTTGCGAGAAGTTAGCGAAAAAGAGTTTTTCTCTAAACTCAAGCAGCTAAGATTAAAAGTTGGCGATAGACCAGTTTTGAGAGCATTGCATTTTTTTGGCGAAAATCAAAGAGCTATTGACCAAGCAAAACTTCTGCAGCAGAATAAACTTGAAGAGTTTTTAGAACTTGTTAGAGCAAGCGGAAACTCATCATATAAGTATTTGCAAAATATATATGCTGATCCAAATCATCAAGCAGTGTCAATGGCATTAGCAATTAGCGAAAAAATACTTTATGCAAATAATAGATCTCGCGCTGCTGTTAGAGTTCATGGTGGCGGGTTCGCAGGAACTATTTTAGCTTTTGTTCCAAATGATTTACTTGAAAACTATAAAAAAGAAATTGAAAAAGTGTTTGGAAAAAATTCGTGTCATATTTTGCAAATTAGAAATGTAGGCGTTTGGGCACAATATCTATAATATGACAATATCTTTAATATGAAATGGTTTAATAAAGATGACTTATAAAACAGATATACCCCAATTAGTTTATTTTGAACCACAAATTGCTGGAAACACTGGCGCCGCTATAAGACTTTGTGCTAATGCGGGATCGGTTTTGCATTTAATAGAGCCTCTATGTTTTGAGCTTGATAGTGCGCGGCTAAAAAGAGCTGGTTTAGATTATCACGATTTATCACATTTAATAGTTCATAAAAACTTTGAAAAGTTTTTAGAATACACCGCCCATCCCGAAAGAAAGATTTTTGCATTTAGAACTCAAGCAAAAACACTTTATACTGATATTAGCTATTCTAAAAACGATTATCTTTTATTTGGTCCTGAACCAGATGGACTGCCTAAAAAAATATATTCTCATTTAGCTATCACAGATTCCTTATATATTCCGATGAGAAAAAATGTAAGAAGTATGAATCTTACAAACAGCGCTGCTGTAGCCCTTTATGAAGCATATAGACAGCTTGGATTTCCAAATTAAAAAAGCTTTAATTGCTAAACTTAATGTATGTCAAAAGCAGCTAAACGGAAAAAAAATAAACATAAAAAGCTGTTTACTTTTTTAAAAGCATTTTTCGCAAGCATTATTGTTTTAGGCATTGCCGGCTTTATTTTTTTTATAATTTCATACAATCAAACCCAAATACCAGAGCCAGATGCTGTGGCACTTGAGCAGCGGTCCACAGTTTATTTTTCTGACGGCATAACCCCCATAGGATCTCTATCAGATCAAAATAGAACAATTATTGACTGCAGCACGCTGCCCTCTTATGTGGGAAACGCCATTGTGGCATCAGAAGACAAAACTTTTTGGTCTAATCCTGGAGTTGATATTTTTGCAATTTCAAGAGCCTTTATAAATAATATATCAGGAGGTGCAAGACAGGGCGGATCTACTATTTCGCAGCAGTATGCTGAAAGATATTATATGGGCGAAAACAATGATTATTATTCCAAGTTTAAGGAGGCACTCCTTGCTGTGAAACTGAATGCTTCACAAAACAAAAATGAAATCTTATGCAACTATATGAACACTATTTATTTTGGACGAAATAGCTACGGCATTCAAGCTGCTGCAGAAGCTTATTTTGGAAAAAATGCTAACCAGCTATCAGTTTCCCAAGCAGCTCTTATAGCTGGAATAATTCCCTCACCAAATAATTGGGATCCAAATGCAAGCAAAGCAGATGGGCAAAATCGCTGGAAAAGGACGCTAAATCTTATGAGGGAAGAAAATTATATCTCTACTGACACTTTCAATTCAATTATAAAAGATGGTTTACCTAAAACACGAACTGAAATAGATCAGCCGTTTGCTGGCACTAATGGTTATATTATGCAGCTAGTAAAAGACTATTTAATTGAGAAGCAAAAAATAACACTAAATGAAATACTTAGCGGCGGCTATAAAATCACAACTACAATTAATAAAGACTATCAAAAAGCTATTGTGGACGCTGCTAAAACTCTTCCCTCTGATGCATCGCCAAACTCTCAAGTGGGAGCTGCAGCCCTTGATAATAAAACAGGGGATATTTTAGCATTTTGGGGCGGACCTGACAATTTGAAACACTCACTAAATAATGCTATACAGGCTAAAGCACAAGCTGGGTCTACTTTTAAACCGTTTACCTTGCTTGGTGCTGCTGAAAAAGGGCTTGACTTTAATAAGTTATATAATGGAAACTCTCCACAAAAGTTTAAGGGGCTCAAAAATCCTGTGTCAAATGCAGATAATGTGAGCTATGGGCAGGTAAACCTATATAAAGGATTAGCTAATTCTGTAAACACTGTGTTTGTGAAGCTAAACGAAGAAATAGGTCCTGAGATAACATCTGAAAATGTGAATAAAGCAGGTATAGATGAAAAAGTGGACCCTACACTTTTAAACACTTTAGGATTTACATCTGTGACACCGCTAGAGCTTGCAAGAGGGTTTAATACTTTTGCAAATTCGGGCTGCAGAAATAATCCATATTTTGTTCAGTCCATATCGCACGATAATAAATCTATATATAATGCAGCTCCTACTTGCGAACAGGTGTTTGATGCAGATGATATTAAAAAAGTAGATGCTGCTATGCAAGGAGTGGTGCAAAACGGATTTGCTCAAAGGGCGAAATCATTAGGTGAAACCATTGCAGGAAAATCTGGAACAAGCTCTGATAATAAATCAGCTTGGTTTGCAGGATATAATTCTAATCAAACAGCGGTCTTTGGACTTTGGCAGACTGCCGCTGATGGTTCAGAAGAGACTATTTCGCCCTTTGGTGGTTTATACGGAAATGCTGGCTCAGGGTGGACGCTAGATGCGTTTATACATTATTTTAAAGAGATAAAAAAATGAGCACGGGTCCGCGATTAGAATCAGTCAAAAAAAATTGGGGCGCTGATATTAAAAGCCTGAAAATAGTTCATATAGATATGGACTCATTTTTTGCAACTATTGAGCAAGCGCGGCATCCTGAAACAAATGGGAAATGCGTAATAGCGGGAGGAACAAATCAAGGCGGGACTTTGAAAGGGGTGGTCTCTTCTGCAAATTATCTAGCAAGAGAGTTCGGCATAAAAGCAGGTATGCCTATGGCAGAAGCTAAACGACGATGTCCTCACGCTATATGCTTTCCAGTAGATATGGAACATTATCAAAAAATATCAGAAAAAGCATTTGACATATTTTATAATTTCACACCTTTTATTGAACCATATTCAATTGACGAAGTGTTTTTAGATTTGTCAGGATGTCAAATGCTTTTTGGCACCATTTGGGAGGCTGTAGAAAAAATTAGAAACCAGATTTATAAAGAACTTGGTGTCACATGCTCTGCGGGCATAGCTGAAAATAAACTAGTAGCAAAATTAGCATCTACTCAAGCTAAACCTAATGGGCAAATGATGGTATGCGCTGATGCCGCAGAGGAATTTGTTCAAAGTCTGCCTCTAAAAGCTATATGGGGCATAGGTCCTGCTACACGGAAAAAATTAGAAAACTACGGAATTGAAACTGTAAAGCAGCTTGCAGATTTGAGTTTAGAAAAGCTCCAAAAGATTTTTAAAACTAAAATGGGCGAAAAAATCTTTCAAGCAGCACACGGTTTGGACTCTTCAAAATTAGCAATTAGTGAACCATCAAAATCTATAGGAAATGAGGAAACCTTTTATACAGAAACTTATAATAAAGATGAAGTGCTCTCTCATTTGCTAAAAATGACTGAAAAAACTGTAAAGCGGCTCGGAGAAGAGGGTTTCAAGACTCGTAGAATCACAGTAAATATAAAGTATTCAGATTTCTCTCGTGATGCAGCAAGTATTACACTAAAAAAGCAAGTCTCAGATTCACAGTCTATTTATAAAGTGGCAAAATCTCTTTTTGAAAAGCTCTATAACGGAAAAAAAGTACGACTAATTGGTGTGAGTCTTTCAAAATTAGAAAATGTAAAACAAGCAGGAGAGCAAAAGCAGTTTAGCATTTTTGAATACGGATATGAAAGAAATGAACGCTTGCAAAATGCAATTAATTTACTTAATAAAAAGTATAATAAACATCTAGTTCACTATATGTGATAAGTGCAAAAGGGCGGTTTTCAACACCTACCCTGTTTTAACATCCCTTTGAAATTAGATCTAATTTTTGATAAGTTTTATATATGAAAAAAAGAATTATATTCACTGTTATAGGAAGTTTGATAATTGGAATACTCAGCGTTATTACTGTGTTAAGCACTCCAGATAAACATTATACTGCTTACGCAGCAGAAACTCCTACAGGCGCAGGCCGCTGGTTTGATTGGACTCCACATGGGTATCCCGGGGTTCAAACATGGCTCGGTGCTTTTGATTTAGGGTCTGGCAGAAAAGGATACTGCATCGAAGTGGGTTTAGCTGCTGGAAGTCCAGGCGAATATCCAGCATCAAGCGGCTGGTATATGGAAGATAAAACTCTTGGATATTTAGTAGGAGCTTACACTAATAACAACGACAATCTAACTCAAGCAGGATTAGCAGTAGCAATTCATCGGCTAGCAGATAGAGGTCAATACTGGCCTATAATAAATGCAAACTTGCCATCTGACATTGCAAGAAAAGCCGATGAATTGCTAAATGAGGCAAATGATAAAGCCTTAAATCCAAATAGCGTGACAAATAGCAGCACTGAATATACTGCTGCTAAGCGACTAGGAACTATCACAGCTCCAAAAACTCAAAACTACTATAATAATTCATCCCCTCGGCGCTTTACCGCCACTATATCAGGACCTGCTGTATTCAAATCTAACAATTCAAAAACTCTCACTACCAGCAACGATGGCACAGTAAATAAAAAACTTCCATGGAAAGCTACAGGGAAAGGTGATGTGAATATAAAATTTGATTTCGCTTATGAACCGACGCAGGTTTGGAGAAGCGAGGTTCAAGGGCTTCAGCCTATGATAGAAATCCCTGACTATACCCAAAACCATATAAATAAACAAGCTACTTTTTTTGCAAATAAGAAAGTAAATCCCACACTTATATCAACAACACATATTGAGGGAAGCGGTGCTTTTTCAAATATAGATTCTGCACATTCGCCATTTAATACAGATTTGCCTTTTGATATATCACGCGAGGATGGGGGCATATATATTCAAAAAGGGCAGATTGCTAAAGATAACATTACAATTGTTGCAAAAGAAGGGTCTTGGATAAGAGATGACAATAATAACGCTATACCTGTAACCCTTATTGGCACACTATACGGGCCTTATGAAAGCTCTAAGGGGTTCTCAACTGCTCCATCAGAAAGCGATAAAAATAAAATAGCGGCAACTGTAAAAGAGACAATCACTCCACCAGAAAGCACTAATCTTGCAAATAATATAGTGATAAATAAGAGCGGGATTTATACATGGAATTGGAAAATAAATATAGCAGACCAAGATCCTGAATATCAAAAATACTTTGAAAGCTCTTTTGATGATGGGTTTTTCAAAAATAATGAAGTGCTAGTATATCAAATGACACCGCAATTTAAAACACTCACTTCTAATAGAACTGCTTTTATAGGTGCAAAGTTTCACGATAGTTTATCAGTAAGCTTACCTGAAAATGATATATGGACGGAAAACGAGCCACTAAAATTTGATGGCACACTGTTAGGACCTTATAACAGACCTGAAGCATATTCTCAAAATCGCGACATAAATAATGAACCGCAAGTCTATAAACAGTCACTAATTTTTACAAGCAGCGCTACTAAACCAACTGATGATGTATCTATTTTAGAGCCAGGATTTTATACATGGAATTGGTTTATGGACGCTAGTCAATCACCAAAGCTAGAGCAAACTAATTTGAATGACGGAGTTTTTGCTGAAAAAGAAACTATTAGCATCCTATCTGAAATATCACACTATTCTAAAATGCAAGAATATAATGTAAACTCCGGAGGCAGAGCATTTGATACTGTGGAAATATCTGGAATGCCTGATGATCATCCCGAGTTTGCAGGATTAGAGGGCACAAGCTGGAGAGCAGATGAAAAAAATGCAAATTATAAAGTCTACTATTACGGGCAAACACCGCCAAAATCTAAAAATGTGCCGGACGGTGCAAGTGTGCTTTTTGAAAAGGCTCTTCCTGCAAAAAACGGTGTTTACACTATTGGAAAAACTGATGCTGATGCAATTATTCCAAAAAACTGCGGATACTATGGGGCGGTCTACTCTTTTTCAGGTGATGACAGAGTTAGAGCTTATCAGTCTCCCGCTAATGATATAGATGAGCAATTCTATATAGATTGCAAAACTAATACAATTCAATTCTTTGAAAAAACAGGACCCCAACTTCAAACAGGCGCAACAGCATTTGCAAATAATATATTTTCAAAATTGTTTTATGCGGTACCGTTTTATTATGGTAAAAATATAATCTAAACATTATACAATCAAAATGAAAAACAAGATTTCACTTCTTTTAACAGCTCTTCTAGTATGCGTGTTTATGTTTACAGTTCATATTAATCAGCCAATAGATAATATAAGTTTCAATGAAATAAATGATACTGATTTCCAAAATAATTATGTAAATATACCGCGTCAAACTAATGAAGAACTAGAAATTGAGTCATATTATAATAGTTTTTTAGAGATTCCTAATGTGAAACTAAAAGCACCGATTCAAAAAATAAACCTAGCAAATGAGGAAAAAATAAGCCCTCCAGATGTGAAAAGTGTTTATTTATTATCAGAATACGGCAATCCTTTTATCAAAAAAGCAGGTCTTTCAGTTTTTATAACACATAGCGTTTTAGGGGGAGCAGGAGCCGGAAACTTTTTATATGATGATAATTTACAGAAAGAGAAAGTAAATATAGGTGATAAAATACTCCTCACATCCAAAACATCTAACACTAAAAAAGAATATAAAATTATAGATACTAAAATATATAAACGAGACGATTTGCAAAAAAACTCTCAGGTTTGGAGCCAATGGAGAAATTGGAAAAATCAACTTGTACTAATTACTTGCTGGAATAGACCTAATACTAATTGGAGCCAGTCAGATAATTATATAATTTATGCAAAAAAAGTCTAAATATAAAAAATAGATGCAAATCTGTTAGGTTTTTCAAATTATGTGTTATACTGATAATAGGAGAAAAGGAATTATTTAGTTAAAAATTTGTTCCAAATGTAAGCGAAATAGTTTCTCTCTTCAGTTGCTATATGCAACTTAGAATTGATTTTATGTTAATTCTTGTTCTTTCCAAATCCCCCGATTGCTTGCAATCGGGGGTTACTAGTTTAATAGGGTTTTATTTGCGTTATTTTTTATGCCGTGATAAACTGTATTCATGGAAATACAAATCTCTGGAAAAAATACCAAATTAGATCAAAAATTTAAAGAAACTGTTGAAAAAAAGATATCAAAAGTGCCTGATTTTCTTCCACATGCAAATCTAGTTCATATAGAACTAAAAGAAGAAAAAAATCCGCGCAGAGCTGGTGAAGCTGAAAAAGTAGAAATCACTATTACTGGAAAAGGGTCTATTCATCGCTCCACAGCTAGCGGCTTAGACCGTTATTCAGCACTTGATGAAGCTATTTATAAACTCTATGAGCAGCTGCGCCGCGCTCATGATAAGCTTTTGTCACTTCGCGACAAAAGCTCTTTAAAGTTTTTGGAAATAGTAGCGCCCGAGGGCGAAGAGCTCAAAGCTGCAAAGGCTAATGTTTCAGAAGATGTGATAGAGGAAATGGCACAAAAATATAATAAATATGATGAGATCCCTTTATCTGAAAACTCAGTAGTTCGCTCAAAAGTTCATGAAACGCGCCCTATGACAGTAGAAGAAGCTATTTATAAAATGGAAATGCTTGGCCATCCATTTTTCATATTCGTAAATCTTGAAACTTCTCGTCCTGCGGTAGTTTATTCACGCAAAAGCTGGAATTACGGCGTTTTAGAGCTTGATGTGATAAACGAAAACGCTCAAAATTAATGTCTATTTTTGATAAAATCTTAAGAGCTGGTGAGGGAAAAGCTCTAAAACGCCTTGAAAGAGTTGCTAACGATGTAAACCAATTAGAGGCAGAATATGAGCAGCTTACTGATAAAGAACTAAAAAGTCTAACAGCTGAATACCAAGAAAGATTTCAAAATGGCGAATCTCTTGATGATTTAATAGTGGAAGCATTTGCATCTGTGAGAGAGGCAGCAAAGCGAACACTAGGGCAACGCCATTTTGATGTGCAGCTAATGGGAGGTGCAGCGCTTCATTATGGAAATATAGCAGAAATGAAAACTGGTGAGGGAAAAACACTCGTGGCCACATTAGCTGCATATTTAAACGCACTTGCTGGCAAAGGTGTGCATGTGATCACAGTTAACGATTATTTAGCATCTTACCAATCAGAACTTATGGGAAGAGTTTATCGGTTTTTGGGTTTGAGCGTAGGCTGCATTATTAGCAATCAAACACCAGAAGTTCGCCGTAAACAATATGACGCCGACATCACTTATGGCACTAATAATGAATTTGGGTTTGATTATTTGAGAGATAATATGGCTTGGTCATCAAATGATCTGGTTCAAAGAGAGCACTTTTTTGCAATAGTAGATGAGGTGGACTCTATTTTGATAGATGAGGCTAGAACTCCTTTAATTATTTCAGGTCCTGCAGCTAGTGACAATAATAAATGGTATAGAGAGTTTGCACGCATAGCTAAAAAGCTCGAAATAGATACAGATTATGAAGTGGATTTAAAGAAAAAAACTGTAGCACTTTTAGAATCTGGAATTGAAAAAATTGAAGATGATTTAGGAATTGACAATCTTTACGAATCGCTAAACACACCATATTTGACTTTTGCAAACAATGCTGTGAAAGCAAAAGAGCTCTTTTTCAAAGATAAAGATTATATTGTGGCAAATGGTGAAGTGCTAATAGTGGATGAGCACACTGGTCGTATATTAGATGGAAGACGGTATTCTGAGGGCATTCATCAGTCTATTGAAGCAAAAGAAAATGTAGAAATAAAAGAGGAAAACCAGACTTACGCTACTATCACGCTTCAAAACTATTTTAGAATGTATGAAAAGCTTTCAGGTATGACAGGCACAGCGGAAACAGAGGCGGCAGAGTTTCAGGGCACTTATAAATTAGGTGTGATTCCTATTCCTACGAATAAACCTATGATAAGAGTTGACAATCCTGATTTAGTTTATAGAACAAATAATGGAAAAATCGCTGCAATAATTCAAGATGTGAAAGAGCGAAATGATGCAGGACAGCCTGTGCTAGTAGGTACTACATCTGTAGAGGGCTCTGAGGAAATCTCTGAAGCTTTGAAAGTGGCAGGCGTAAATCATAATGTTTTAAACGCTAAAAATCATAGATCAGAAGCATCTGTGATAGCACTTGCTGGGAAAAAAGGAGCTGTGACAGTAGCTACTAATATGGCAGGACGAGGCACCGATATTATGCTTGGCGGAAATGCCGAGTTTTTGGCTATACAGGAAATGAAAGAAAAAGGGTTTGACTCTGTAGAGGATCCTGAAGCTTATGAAAAACAATGGCCAAAAACTCTGAAAGTTGCACAGAAAAAATGCTCCGCTGAACATAATGAAGTAGTGGAGCTTGGCGGATTATATGTGCTAGGCACTCAGCGCCACGAATCAAGACGAATTGACAATCAGCTAAGAGGGCGAAGCGGGCGTCAAGGAGATCCAGGACTTTCAAGATTTTATCTTTCTATGGAAGATGAACTTATGAGATTATTCAATTCTGATATGGCTGAGCGCGTGATGGAGCTAACTAATATGCCTGAGGATATGCCTATAGAATCTAAAATGGTTTCAAAGTCAATTTTGAGAGCACAAACTCAAATAGAAGCTCGCAACTTTGAAATTAGAAAAAATGTTTTAAAATATGATGATGTTATGAACCGCCAAAGAGAAGTGATGTATGCACAGCGCCATCGCATTTTATCAGGCGAAGATTTAGGAGAGCAAATCCAGCAATTTATCTCTCAAGTAATAACTTCCACAATTGTGTCTCAAACAAATGGCATAGCCCCAGAAGAATGGAATCTGGAGATTTTATCAAATTCAATATCTCAAATCTATAATCCTAATATCACAATAGACGAGCTTATAGATGCTGCGGGATCTATTGGAGCATTATCTACAGATTATCTAACAGAAGAGTTTTCAACCGATGCAAAACTTGTCTATAAAAGGCGAGAGGAAGAAATTGGTGAAGAAACTTTAAGAGAATTAGAGCGCCGCGTTCTTCTTTCTGTGTTGGACAGAAAATGGAGAGAGCATCTTTATCAAATGGACTATTTGCGTGAGGGCATAAGCCTGAGAGCTATGGCTCAAAAAGATCCATTAGTGGAATACACTAATGAGGGCTCACGGCTTTTTGCTCAAATGAATGATGATATTGTATTAGAGTCTGTAGCTTTTCTTTTCCACTTCGAGATAAGAGTTTTATCTGCTGAAGAGCAAGAGCAGCAGAGAAAAGCTCAAGCAGAGCAAGCTAAAATGCAGTATTCTGCACCTGGTGAAAAAGAGTTTAAAGGTGCGAAACCTAACGGACCTTGTCCATGCGGAAGTGGAAAAAAATACAAAATGTGCCATGGGCGAAAATGATTTAAAATCTCCTATAGATTTAGCTATAGAACATAAAAAGCATCTGCCTTGGGGCTACATAATCACAATTTTTTCAATTTTGGTTTTGCCTTTTTGGATTGGCCGAAACACAGCTTTGCTCTATGCTTCCATCCCTAAACTCTCACCAGTTTTCTATCTCTTTTTAGGTCAGATTTCTACACTCGCTGCTCTTTTAGCTCTTATTCTTTTAGTAGCTGTAAAAAATAAAAAGCAGATGTTTATTATTTTTGCTATATGCTTTTCGATAGTACAGTTTCTCTGCGGATTTGCATTTTTAAAAGTAAACTATTATGACTCTACACAAATAGTTTTCGGCGATAGAGCAAATCTAGCAAATGCTGTGTCTATTGGAATCATCGCATCTGGAGCAGCGTTTATAGTTTATATTTTATTTATTCTAATTGCATATATAGCCATTCCAAGAGTTTCAAAATATGTTTGGATAACACGAGCAAAATATAATTGGATATTCTTTTTAGGCTTGCAAATTATTAGTTCAATTTTTATTTTCAACATTCCTTTAATTTGGGAGTTAATAAAATAAAATATAAACTGCCTATTCCTTTATGTAGTATGCCATTTATGATAGACTAATTATATGGATGGAATTAATCTATTATATGCACAGGCAGAGGAAAGATCAAGAGTTATTTCAAACCCTAGATATGAAATTGCACTAGATTTATCATTAGCTGAAAACTGCTTTTCTTCTGTCACGCAAATAAGATTTAATGCTGTAAAAGGGACCACCACTTTTGTAGATTTTATCTGCAATGAAATATATTCTATTGTTTTCAATGGAGAAGAATTAGATCCAAAAATTCATTATAAAAATAATAAAATTACTTTACAAGATTTAGAGGAGAAAAACTATTTGGTAGTTAGAGCAAACTGCCCATACTCTAATACTGGCGAGGGATTGCATAGATTTGTAGATCCTGCAGATGGAGAAGCATATTTAACATCTCAATTTGAAGTGGCAGATTCTTGCAGAGTTTTTGCCTGCTTTGAGCAGCCGGACCTAAAAGGCACTTTTAGATTTACTATCACAGCTCCCTCATACTGGGAAATGCTTTCTAATATGCCAACTCCTGAACCTGTAGAAGCTAATTTCAAATCATATAAAGATGATGAATGCTCTATTTGGCAATTTAGACCAACAGGTAAACTCTCAACCTATGTGACCGCTATAGTGGCTGGTCCGTTTGCAAAATGGAGAGATTATTTAATTAATAATGATGGGCGAACTATTCCTTTAGGCGTTTACTGCAGAAAATCATTAGCCCAATATATGGATGCTGAAAACATTTTTTCTATCACGAAAAAAGGGTTTGAGTTTTTTGCCGAAGCTTATAATTTTCCTTATCCTTTTGAAAAATATGATCAAATTTTCTGTCCAGAGTTTAATGCTGGTGCTATGGAAAATGCAGGCTGCGTAACACTTCGCGATGATTTTGTTTTTAGATCGCAAGTTTTAGAATCTCAAAAAGCACGACGAGATGAAACTATTTTGCACGAATTAGCACATATGTGGTTTGGTGATTTAGTGACTATGAAATGGTGGAATGATTTGTGGCTAAATGAGTCATTTGCAAACTTTATGTCATATTATTGCTGCTTGAACGCAACACATTGGACAGATGCGTGGGTTTCTTATGTGATGATAGAGGAATCTTGGGGTATGAATCAAGATCAGCAATCTACCACTCATCCTATAGTTTCAGACATAAAAGATTTAGATGATATAAGAGTCAATTTTGATGGCATCACTTATGCAAAAGGCGGCGCTGTGCTTCGTCAATTAGTTGCTTATGTGGGATTGAAAGAGTTTTTCAATGGCGTGCATTCTTATCTTACAAAGCATAGTTATTCTAACGCTACACTTTCAGATTTAGTTGCTGAAATAGAGGACAAATCTGGAAAAAATTTGCGCTCCTGGTCCCTTAGCTGGTTAGAAAGAGCTGGTGTAAACACTATAAAACCAACGATTGGCATATCTGGCAAAAAAATTACAAAGTTTGTTTTGCGTCAAACTGCTACAAAGCAGCATCCAACTTTGAGACCTCATCGCTTGCGTTTGGGATTTTACAATAGCATAGATGGAAAACTAGTTAGAACTCAATATATAGATGTGGATATAGATGGTCCATCAACGCATATTTATGAAGTAGACGGTATGCTTATGCCCGATTTATTAGTTATCAACGACGATGACCTGACATATTCTAAAATCAGATTTGATAAAAAAAGTTTTTCAACTATAAAATCTAAACTGAAAACAGTAGAAGACCCTATGGCAAGAGCTATAATTATTACCACACTTTGGGATATGGTAAAAGATTCTGAACTCTCTGCAAGTCAATTTATAGATATAGTGCTACCAGTAATTGAGATAGAAACCTCGCACTCTATTTTATCAGTGACTCTAGCATTTATTGGAAAAGCTATAGACTTTTATGTGAAAAGAGATCTGAAAGAAAAATATGATGAATGCTTTACCGCTTTTCTTTTTGAATGTTTGCAAAAAGCAGAGGAGGGAACGTCCAAGCAGCTTAATCTAATTTCAAATTATGCTGCACGAGCAAACTCTAAAAAAGACGGTGAAAATCTAAAAGACATTATTAGCGGCAAACTAAAAATACCTGGATTAGAAATAGACCAAGATTTAAGATGGAAATTAGTTATTGGCCAAATTAGAACAGGAGTAGCCAAAAGAGCTGATATTGAAAATGAGCTTGAAACTGACAAAACTGCAAAAGGTGAATTGCTTGCTACATTTGCCGAGTCTGCTATACCTAGCGAAAAACATAAAGATGATATTTTTGATCAGATTCTAAACCGCACCGATTTATCAAACTATGCACTTGAGTATAAAATATCAGGATTTCTTGATGTTCCTGAAGCGTCTGTGTTAGAAAAATATGTTGATAAATACTATAAGTCCATTTCAAATATATGGGAAAAAAGAGACTTTACTACAGCTTCTACAATTGTGACAGGGCTCTATCCCTCAATTCTTGCAAATGAAAAACTTTTAGAAAAAGGGAAAGACTGGTTGCGAAATAATTTCAATAAACCTGATGCCTTGAAGCGACTTGTAAAAGAAAATATAGATGCCACTGCAAGGGCCGTTAAAGTGCAAAAAATAAATTAGATTTATTCTATTAAGCTCATAGAGAGCATTATTTATTAAGCTCATAGAGAGCTATGGCAGCGCTAACAGACACATTCAAACTCTCTACTTTTTTTGAAATCGGTATAGAGCAAACTGCATCACATTTTTCTAAAACTAATCTTGAAATGCCTTTGTCTTCAGAGCCCATCACAATTACTAATTTTTCATCTCTGAGAGATGTTTCAGAGATTTTAGTTTTAGAATTAGCATCTGTGCCGATTACAAAATAGTCTCTTTTTTTCAAAAGCTCTAAAGCATTTGCTAATGATGAAACTCGTGCTATTTTCACTTTGCCAACCTGCCCTGCACTTGATTTCCAAACTACAGGAGTCACGCCTACTGATTTATGCTTTGTGATAATAATTTCTTCTGCTCCAAAAGCCACTGCTGAACGAATTGCAGCTCCTAAATTATGAGGGTCTTTTACACTATCAAGGGCTAAAACCCTTTCACCTTTTATAGAGTCTATTTGTGAATACTTATATTCAGGAATTAGCGCTATCACACCTTGAGTTTTTCTGCCAGCAGTTTTTTCAAGCTGCTGCCGAGTAATATCTTTTACTCTTATATTCTTTTTGCGTGCAAGCTGCTTTATAGTAGACGATTTTGGATTTGCAATTCCAGAACATAAAAAAATCTGCAAAATGTTTACATTAGCTTCTAGCGCTTCCAAAACTGCATTTGGTCCTGAAATTATATTATCCATTTAATCTCCTTATTTATTTTTAATTTACGACAGTCTCCATTTAGAACCGTTTGAAGTGTCTTCAATTTCTATATTTGCTGATGCTAGACGGTCTCTTATTTTATCAGCCTCTTCAAATTGTTTATTCTTTTTTGCGTCAGAGCGCAATTTTAATAACGGCTGAATAAATCGGTCTAATGATTTTCTATATTTGCTATTTTCATCATTATTATTCTTTTGCATATGCCAGTTTTTATCTAATGGATTTATGCCTAAAATATCCAACTCTAAAATAATAGTTTCAGGATCTGCATTGTCTTTAATTTGCTTATATATTACACTCAGTGCAAGTGCCACATTAAAATCATCATTCATAGCATTTTCAAAATCTGGCGCAACTTGCAAGGATGAGCAAGTATAATTTATATTTTCCAGATTGCTATTTTGTGAGGTGGCATTTTCTACAGCATTATTCTCTACAGTTTCAGCAAATCTATAAATTGACTGTAAACAGTTTTCTGCATGCTCAATAGTTTCATTTGTCCATTCAATTTGCGAGCGATAATGAACTGAGCCTAATGCAAATCGAAGAGCAAACGGCGAGGCGGTTTTCAAAATCTCTTTCACCAGTAAACCGTTTCCAAGGCTTTTACTCATTTTTTCGCCAGACTGCGTAACCCATGCTGTATGAAGCCAGCTTTGAGCAAAGCCGTATCCTACACTTCGCGATTGCGCTTGTTCATTTTCGTGATGAGGAAAGCGCAAATCAAGGCCGCCCCCATGAATGTCAAAGCTTTCACCTAAATACTCTTTAGCCATTGCAGAGCATTCTAAATGCCAACCGGGGCGGCCGCTTCCATTAG
>JAITBJ010000039.1 GCA_031283665.1 Candidatus Opitulatrix cubana | reverse complement strand
TTTATTGCCGCTTGCAAAACTGCTGCATTAGCGCTAGCACCAGAATGAGGCTGCACATTTGCGGCTTCAGCACCGAAAAGCTGCTTTGCTCTTGAAATTGCTAAATCTTCTGCAATGTCCACTTGCTCGCAGCCATTATAATATCTTTTTCCAGGATAGCCTTCTGCATATTTATTAGTCAAAACGCTGCCTTGTGCTTGCATTACAGACAATGGCACAAAGTTTTCCGATGCTATCATTTCTAATCCGTCTTGCTGTCGCTGCAGCTCGCCCTCTATCACAGCTGCTATTAGCGGATCTATCTCTTCAACGGTTTTATCTAATACTGACATAATCTCTCCCTTACTTTTTGATGCTTCTTTTTAGTGCTGCTTTAATTAGTATATACTTTTTTGAGTTTATAATCCAGCTTCTCCAGGTGTTATATACCCTTTATCTATTAATTCTGCTTTCAAGTTTGATTTATCAACAGATATAGGGTCTGTGGTAATAGTCATAACACTTTTCCCGTTTATATTCATTTTCGGTAAGCCCTTTTCAATTTTGGCAATGCCTTTTGCATCCAAAAGCTCTTTTATTAAACCGACACTGTCTTGCACTAATTTATTAGAATCATATATTACAGACATAGCTTGATAAGAGTTTGATATATTCCATATAGAAGATTTGAGTCCTCCTACACCTATAACTATGGGCCAGCGGTTAGAATTGTAAGACGGTTCAAATCCTTTTTCTTTGAGAGAGTCTACCACGCCTTGAGCAATTTGATCTGATCCTGCAATTATTATATCTGGTCTACTGTCTGGATTAAAATTGTAAATAGCGCTTAAATCATAGTTATTAATAAGTATTTTGTTCATAAGGGTGTGTGCTGCATTTTGCTCATCTGCTGCTGTGGTTATTTTTTTGCCATTTGCGTTTGATAAACATAAAGCAGAGTAGTCATCTTTTGTGAGCGTTTTATTTATAGTGTTTGTTTTAGATGAATAAATGCCGTGAGCTATATAAGGTGATATTTGATTATATAATCCTGCAAAAAAATCTTGCGAGTAATTGTTGCCGCTGATTTCAGGCAATATAATTTCCATAGTTTTTTCACTTGCATCCAGTTTCTCATTATCTAATTTTATATTATCTAACCATGTGCCTACTTTTTGCCCCATTTGTTCAGCTGTGGGGGAGTGGACGAATAAATCATAATTCACATCATTTAGATAATTCTGCCATCCTCCAATTATTATGCCAGCATCTTTTGCTTGATTTATACTGTTTATTAGTTTTTGCTTTTCTTGGCTTGTATCTTTGCCCATAGCATAAGGATTTGGAATAGTAAGCCCTAAAAGATCAGGCAAAGAACTTTCATCCATCACAGGGCTAATAATAATTGCTTGAACATTTCTTGAAATCATTGTATCTATTTTCTTTGCCTGGTCGCCAAGTGTGGCTGCTGATTCAATATAGATATTTTCATCCTGCATTCCCTCTTCCTCAAAAGAAGCTTTGAAAGAGTCTTTAATATGCTGAGGATAATCTATTGTGGAATTGTCAACAAACGAAAACCAAGAGCTTGGCATAACCACACCCACTTTGAAATCATTATTTGCTTTAGGAGCTATTTCGTTTGAGTTTTTATGAAATACAAAAAAATAAAGTATTGCAATCATCAAAACTAATGCAACGCAAGGTATACCAAATTTCAAAACATTTTTATTCATATACTTTAATAATACAGTTTTAATTTTGAATTTCATTTTTTTCTATGCTAAACTGATAATAACGATAAAATAGATTACGATAGAAAGGTTTTTATGGTTAAAAAAGCTACTAATGCAGCAAAGAAAGCGACTGTTGCTAAAAATAAACAGTCTTCAAAAAATGTTGAATCTTTTGGATTTGGTTTAGATTCTACTTATATGGAATTTGATAAACCTTTATTGACTAGAACTATTGCAGAGGGTTTTGGTTCATTTATATTGGTGTTAATCTGCCTTTATGGGGCGGTGATTTTGCCATTCTTTATGTTTTCTTCACCTCAGCAAGCATCTTCAGGTTCAGGACCTGTTGATTTTGTGTTCTATCTAAAACCGCTTTCAATAGTTTTGAGTTCTGCGTTAGCAGCGTTCATCACTTTTGCTACTTTGAGCAAAATATCAGGCGGACATTTTAATCCTGCACTTTCAATAGCATCTGCTATTTGCAAAAAAATTAGATGGTCCACGGCTGGTTTATATATTGCTGCGCAAGCAGTGGGTGCTGTGTTAGCTACTCTTGTTATAAGATTAGTTTTGCCTATTGGTCAAGCATCTTCAGAGGGCCAAACTCAGTTAGATTTATCAGTAGCACCTAATACTTTTTTCAAATATGCAGCAAATGGATATGGTGCTGATTCTGTTGGAAAATCATTATATGCAAAAGGTATAGGATTTGTTTTCAATATAGATTCTGCACTGATTTTAGAGCTTTTAGCTATTGTGATTATCACTGTTGCATTTATTTCAATTACTAAAAAACAAGGTAAATGCGTTTTCGCTAAAGCAGCAACATTAGGACTTGCTTATGGTGCAGCTGCTTTGATTACAGCACCTGCTACAGCTGCAGGACTTAATCCTTTCAAAACACTATTTACATCCCTATTTGCTCAAGATTGGTCACAAGGATTAGGAGACTGGCCTGTTGGAAACGGACTTTTGATTATTCTAATTCAGTTCGCTGGTGCAGCAATATGTGCATTAGTTTATATGATTTTTGTTGATATGAATAATAAATCTTATGAGTTAGACGGTGATGAAGACTTTATGGAGCTTTTTGAAATAGACGAGTTTGAAATAGAAGAAGCTCCTGCACCTAGAAAAACTACAACAAGAGCTAAAAATATACGATCTGCTGGCAAAAAGAAACCTGCAGCAAAAAGAGCAACTACTAGAAAATCTACTAGATAAAAACTAGCTCTAAAGCAGATTATTTACCATAGATAGTATTACGGGTAAAATCCCGATAAATATAAAACTAGGTAAAAAGCAAAGCCCTAGTGGTATTACTATTTTGACTCCGAGTTTTTCTCCTGCTGTTTTAGCACGATAGAGTTTATCTTTTCTGATTTGCTCTATTTTGAGTCTAATAAGTGATTCGGGTGATGAGCCGTTAATCCAAGCATCTTCTAGTGAAGACTCTATATAAGTAAGGGATTTAGAGCAGCCTTTCCAAGAAAAGGACCAAGTGTTTCCAAGCTTCAATTTTCGTGAAATTATTTGCAACTCTTTTCCAGTTTTGTTTTCCATAGATGCTCCTATCACCTCAAGACTTCTAGGTATTGAAATCCCTCTTCCTATTGAAGAGAGAACTAATTCCATAATTAAGCTCGTGTCAAATGTGTGCTTTTCAAAAGGGTTGTTCATCCTTTTGAAGCTCATTTCAAAATGCGAGGAGCTTTTACTATTTTGATTTGAAAAGAGCAAATATAGTGATGTAGTTAGAAATAAAACTGCTTCCATATTTTCCTCTCCATAGATTTCACCAATCGCATACCGGCTATATTTAGTGCTAGGCCAATAACAAAAATAGCAGTTCCAAATCTCATATCTATGAACACTGCTAAAGGGTTTACTCCAAATAAAAATCCTATGAAAATGCCTAATAGAGGCAGACATTGCAAAATCCTTGCTGTGGTTCTAGGCCCTGCTGTTGTCATTTTCCAAGTATTCATTGTTTCTATTTCATCGGATAAGCTCTTTTTTGTTCTCAAAAGAGTTTTATATAGTGGAACTCCTAGAGTATTAGAAACTCTTATAGATAGCACAGTGTTTAGAGCTGCTAATTTGATATGATTTTTTTTAGAATATGAGGAGCATTTTTTATAAAAAGCATCTGTTACCTCGTTCACATTTTCTAGGTCTATATTTTTGTAAAAGACTTTTTCAAACGCTTTTAGAGTGTTAGGCTCCACTTTTAGATACTGTGCTAAAAGATCTAAAACTTCAAGAGGTGTTGAATTTTTTTCACCGGTCTGGTCAATTTCGCTAGCATTTTTATTTTGCGCTATCACCTTTTCAAATGGAGAAAATCGTCTTGGTGTCCAAGCTGTTAAATACAAAAAAAGTGTGAATAAAAATACAGTTGTCATTATATTAGAGAGTTTACTATTTTGATGATTGCATTATTTCCACTCCTAAGCGATAATCACTTGTTTGAGTTAGTTTAGCGATTTGAGTTAGCTTTCTACCACTTTTCAGCCTATCTATATGCAAAATAATGTCAATAGCGCTAATTGCTTGAGCACAAAGCGCCCTTGGGTCTAGTCCTGCAAGCGAGCCAAGTGCTTCAAGTCTAGATGGTGCACTAGAAGCATCATTTGCATGAAGTGTGGCAATTCCTCCTTTATGACCGGTGTTAAGCGCAATTAGCAAATCTACTATTTCAGGTCCTCGTGCTTCACCTAAAAGAAGTCTATCAGGTCTCATTCTAAGAGACGCTTTTACTAGCTGCTGCAGTGTGATTTCTCCAAGCCCCTCTATATTAGCTTTTTTTGCACACATAGAAATTATATGAGGATGTATATTAGTTTGAATCTCTTTTGATTCTTCAATACACAGTATTCTTTCTTCAGGCTCTATTATGCTAATTAGTGCAGAAAGTAGTGTGGTCTTTCCTGAGCCTGTAGCACCTGTTATAATTATATTTTTCTTAGCCTTTATAAACTGCTTTATTATATCTGCCCATTCATTTTCAATTGTGCCGTTTTCAATGAATTGGTCAAAAGTAAAAGTCCTGTTTGAGGGTATTCTAATGCTAATTAGTGCTCCGCTTTCGCATAGCGGCTCAATTACCGCGTGAAGTCTGAACCCCTGAGGCAGCTGACCGTCTACTATAGGAGCAGAATCATCTAAACGAGCTCCTGCAAGCACTGCTAAGCGGAAAGCAAAATCTCTTAATTTTTCAGGAGTATCTATTTTTCCAGGCTCCACTTTTGCCTTTTCCATTCCGTTTCCTCTGTCTATCCAAACATTATTAGGTCCGTTTACTACTATATCTGTTACGCCTGGTATTTCCGATAGAAACTGCAAAGGTCCTAATCCTAAAATATCAGCATTCACAGCATCTACTATTTTCGAAACAGAGTTTGATCCGATTATATTATTTTCATTCACATTTTTATAAATATCAAACTTGCCTGAATCAGCATTATTATCATTTGCTAACTGCTCGCGTGTGTTATTTATTATTTTGTCTACTTGTGTTAACATCTAAAACGCCCCCGATACTCTTTCACATAATTTTGATATTTCACTATTCTTTTTTACCTCTAATGGCATACCGCTTTCTAAAGATGCTTTTATATAAGAGTCTATTTTTAACTGTCCCAAAATGTCTACATTTAGATATTTTTGAATTTCATTATCTTGAAAGAGTTTTATATTTTTGAAACTATGTATTTTGAAAACTATAATACCTTTTTGCTTTTCGCCTGCTAGATTCGATATTGCTGATGCAGCGCTTAATCCTTGTATATTATTTGGAGTAACAATAATTATTTTGTCAAGAGCATTTAAAAAATTTGGATCAGATAATCTATCACGGGGTGTGTCAATAATTGTGATTGGTGAAACAGATTTCAATTGTGTTAAAATGTTTGCAAAGATGCTAGATTCCGGAAAAACAGGATTTGTGTATGTGGAGCTTAGCACCTTTAATCCGTTATAATCTATTGCTTGAGTAAAAAGCCGTTCAGCAGGTATTTTGCCATCTGCATTAACTAAATCACACATTCTAATGCCTGTTTTATTTTCTAAACCAAGTGCAATATCTAAACCGCTTCCCCCTGCCATTCCATCTACAAGTATAGTGTTAGCAGTTTTTGATAAATAGATAGAAAGGCATATAGAAAAAAGAGTGGTGCCAATTCCTCCGTTTGCGCCAACTATGGCGATGGTTTTTCCTAGCTGCTGATTTGAAAAGTTTTGCGTGTTTAAGGTTTGTGTATTTAAGGGTTGTGCGTTTAGAAAGTTTGGCTGTTCGGCAATAGTAGGTTGTGGGGTAGGAATTGGCTGTTCGATAATAGTGGATTGCAAGGAGAAATCCTGAATGTTAGGAATTGCTTCTTGATTAGATAAGTGCTTTGGTTCTGCCTGCGCAAGCATATCAACTTTTTGCGTAAGTTGCGTAGATGCATTATTTTGCATGGGTGCATCAAAACATAAATCGTCTGCTATTTTCATATCCCAGTTCATATATTTAGAATATATGCTGCTTTTCAAAAAGTCAAGGGTTGTGAAAGTTATGTGAAAATAGGGCAATTGTTGAAAACCTGCCTCGAGCCCCGTAAATCTCGTGATAAACTAGATTAAATTGTAAAGTTTAATGCAAACTTTATTGCAAACTTTAGAAAGGTATATAATGGGCGTATTAGATAAGTTTGAACAGTCATCTGAAAAGCTGTTTAATAAAGTGTTTTCGCATTTTGGGTCTAAAGAGCTGAAGCCTGTTGAATTAGTAACAGCTTTAAAAAAAGAGGTAGACTCAAAAATGGTTTCTATCTCTATAGAGAAAAAACTCGTTCCAAATCAATATCATATAATTTTGTCAACAGCTGATTTTGATACTGTAGAAAGCTGGGGATCAGTCAATTTTGCTGATGATTTAGCTATGGAAATAACAGATTATGCTCAATCACAGGGCTATTCTTTTTCAGCTGCAGTAAAAGTGATTTTTGAAGAAAATGTGGAACTTGAAAAGGGCGATTTCAAAATATCATCTCCAAAAGTGGAGAATAAAGAAGAAGTGGTGATGACCTCACCTAAAACAGAATATATGATAGATGTGAATGATAGACGCTATCCTTTGACAAAAACTATCACTACTGTTGGGCGCTCATCTGAGGCTGATATAGTAGTAGATGACACAAGCGTTTCAAGAAAGCATATTCAATTTGAGATTACTTCTAATGGCGTGATTGCTAAAGATTTAGGGTCTACTAATGGTATGAGAGTGGAAGACCATTTGACCGCTGATGCACTTTTGCTAAATGGAAACACGATAACTATAGGCCGTTCAAAAATAATTTTTCATTCCAAAAACTAGGTTTTTTAATGGATAATTCTAATTCCTATTATCCAGGTTTTGCAGAAATAGACTTAGAAAAAATTATAAATAATACTAGACAAGTCAGAAAATTAGTTGGTGATAAACCACAGATTTTAGGTGTGGTGAAAGCTAATGCTTATGGACACGGACTGATTCCAAGTGCTTTAGCAATCCTAAAAGGCGGTGCTACATATTTAGGAACAGCGCAGCTAACAGAGGCAATAAAATTGGCAGACGCAAATATAAAACCGTCTCCAAATATATTGTCTTGGCTGTATACGCCTGATGCACCTTTTACGGAAGCAATTGAAAAAGATATAGAGCTTTCGGTGGGTTCATTTTGGGCTATTGAAGAGATTGCTAAGGCCGTAAAAGGTGCAGGCAAAAAAGCATTTTTGTCAAAAAAGTCTAATATAAAAAAAGCAAAAATCCATCTTAAAATGGATATAGAGTTTGGAAGAGATGGGTTTGCTTCAGACGACTTTGATAAATGCTTTCAAGCGGTAAATAAATATAAAGACTGCTTTGATATAAAAGGTTTATGGACTCATTTTGCTATGGCAGATATTCCAGAGCATCCTGCAAATGAAAAGCATTATAAGGCATATTGCAGTTTTGTAGATAAATATATTGAATATAATGGTGTAGACAATATGCCGCTAAAGCATATAGCAAGCTCTGCAATATGCCTAACAAAGCCTGAATGGGCGTTTGATATGGTAAGACCGGGCATATTAGCTTACGGCCTAAAAACTATTGACAGCATAAATATAAAGGAGTTAGGATTTTGCCCTGCTATGAAGTTAGTGGGGAAATTTTCATCTGTAAAAGATTATAAAGCTTATCAAGGTGTTTCATATGGACATAAATATATTACAAAATCAGATACTAAAATAGGTGTGGTGCCGCTTGGATATGCTGATGGATTGCGATGGGTGGAAAATAACAATATCAAAAGTTATTCAGTAGCATCTGGAAATGCAATAAGTAGCGTAGGAAGCGTTTGTATGGACCAAATACTTTATGATTTAGGCTCTGGGGCAAGCGAAAAACCAGGGGATAGTGTTGAGTTTTTTGGAGCAGGGGAAAATGGTGGAAGTTTTACAGCTGATGATTTTGCAAAAATGGTGGGCACTATAGGGTATAATGTTATAACTAGCATTGGTGATAGAGTTCCAAGAGTTTATAAAGGCAAATCTGCTTTGGGCGAATGGAAAAAATATGTCAAATAAAATTGCTACTGCAAAAATTGACACAAGCAAAAACGATACTGTTAAAATTGAATCGCTTTCTCAATTAGACCATTTTTGCGAAGAGTTTGCATCTGATTTAGAGCTAGGAACTATTATAGTAATATCTGGAAAACTTGGTGCAGGAAAGACTACTTTTGCAAAGCATCTTGCAAAGCATTTAGGAGTTCAAGATATTATAATTTCTCCTACATTCACTCTTGAAAGAGTTTATAAAATGAAATTAGAAAATGGAAAAGTAGGAAACTTTATTCATATAGACGCTTATAGATTTGGCGAAAGCACTGCAGATATTTATAATAATTTAGAATCATTAGATTTAGAAAGTTGCCGTGAAAAGTCTATAATTGTAATTGAGTGGGGAGAAAAAGTTTTGCAGTTTTTAGATGGTGCTTTAGTGCATATTAACGTTATTCGCGAAACTGGAATTACAGATAACCAAACGCGTATACTTAATATAGAATATAAAACTGATAGAGGGCGTTTATGAGTTTAAGTTTAATAATAGATTCGAGTTTTGACTTTACGG
>JAITBJ010000092.1 GCA_031283665.1 Candidatus Opitulatrix cubana | reverse complement strand
TCAAGCGAGGAATTATTTAATTTAGTTAATAATGTTATACTTAATGTATGCAAATAAATAAGCCAACTGACATAACTAATACTAAAGAGTGGAAAAAACTACAAAAGCATTTTTCTACTATTTCAAAAGGATTATCAAAAAATCTTTCTTTGAGAGAGCTTTTTAATAAAAACCCTAATCGCGCAAAAGAGTTTTCATATTCTGTAGGTGATTTATATATCGACTTATCAAAAAATCTTATAACAGATGAAACTGTGGGTCTGCTAACAAATTTGGCAGAAAAATGTGATTTGAAATCTGCTATACATTCGCAATTTTTTGGAGACCATATAAATGTGACAGAAGATAGAGCTGTTTTGCATACAGCGCTGAGGAGAAAAGACACTGACATTTTAGAAGTAGATGGTCAAAATGTGGTAGCTGATGTAAGGGAAGTTCTTTTCAAAATGTATGAGTTTGCAGACAAAGTTCGCTCCGGCGAGTGGTCTGGAATCACAGGCAAAAAAATTCAAACAGTGGTTAATATAGGAATAGGCGGATCAGATTTAGGGCCTGTAATGGTTTACGAAGCCCTGAAGCCGTATGCAGATGCTGGAATTGCTGCACGGTTTGTTTCAAATATAGACCCTTCAGATTTTTATGAAAAAACTTCTGATTTAGACCCTGAAACCACACTTTTTATAATTTGCTCAAAAACTTTCACCACTCTTGAAACTCTTACTAATGCACGAATTGCTAAAAAATGGCTACTTGATAAACTCAACGCAAAAGGCATTACAGATAACGCCGAATCTGTGAGAAAGCATTTTGTAGCAGTTTCTACCGCCCTTGATTTAGTGTCAGAATTTGGTATAGATCCTAAAAACGCTTTTGGATTTTGGAATTGGGTAGGAGGCAGATATTCAGTAGACTCAGCCGTGGGCCTCTCATTAGCGCTTACATTAGGACCTCGCAATTTCGAAAACTTTTTATCAGGTTTTAGGGATGTAGATAATTATTTTTATAACACTGATTTGAAAGAAAATGTTGTAGTGATAATGGCTATGTTAAACATTTGGTATGTGAACTTTTTTGGCGCTGCCACTCACGCAGTTCTTCCATATTGTCAATATTTGCATCGCTTCCCAGCTTATTTGCAACAGCTTACTATGGAATCAAATGGGAAAAGTGTGCGATGGGATTCCTCACCTGTTTTGACTGACACAGGTGAAGTGTTTTGGGGTGAAGCAGGCACTAATGGTCAGCACGCTTTTTATCAGCTTATTCATCAAGGGACTCGTTTAATCCCTACAGATTTTATTGCAGTGGCTAATCCGCCTCATCCTATAAAAGATGATGTTGACGGAAAGCAAAAAGATGTTCATGAACTTTTTCTTGCCAATTTTTTCGCACAGACAAAAGCTTTAGCATTTGGAAAGACAGCAGATGAAGTTCGTGCAGAGGGCACAAGCGAAAAAATTGTACCTGCAAGAGTTTTTGCAGGAAACCGTCCGTCCACTTCTATTATGTCTGCAGAGTTGACTCCTGCATTTGTTGGAAATCTGATAGCTCTTTATGAGCAAATCACATTTGTGCAAGGCATTATTTGGGGAGTAGATTCTTTTGATCAGTGGGGTGTGGAATTAGGTAAGCAGCTTGCTTTGCAAATAGAGCCTGCTATATCATCTGATAATGATGCTCTGCAAACTCAAGATTCATCCACTCAAAACCTTATAAACTTTTATAGACAAAATCGGAAATAATGGTTAATGTAGAAGCCTTAAACTCGTGCAAAGAAAAAATGCAAAAAGAGGGTATAAACTCTCTTCACATTTCTATTTTTGAAAAGTATTTTAATCAGCTTTTTTCAGACTCTGATGTGGGCTATATACCAGAATCTGAAGTGGAGGGCGTGAAAAATCTTGACAGCTTCGAATCCTTGACAAGCGCGGCGAGTGATGAAGAAATAAAATCTGCTGTGATTATAAAATTGAATGGTGGACTTGCTACCACTATGGGGCTTGATAGGGCAAAAGTGCTCCTGCAGCTGAAAGACGGAAAGAACTTTTTAGATTATATTGTGGATGCTGCAAAATTAGATAACGGAATAAGGGTCCCACTAATTTTTATGGACTCATTTCGCACAAGTCAAGACACATTAAACTATTTATCAAAATATGATTTTTTGCAAGACCAAGGATTTCCGTTAGACTTTTTGCAATCAAAAGAGCCTAAAATAGATTTTGAAACCTACTATCCAGCGGTCTATAACCAGGACCCATCTTTAGAATGGTGCCCCCCAGGTCACGGTGATATTTATGCTTCACTTTTCACAAGTGGCATATTAGAAAAGCTTATAAACTCTGGTATAAAATATGCGTTTATCTCCAACGCAGATAATTTAGCAGCCAGATTTGATGCTCGGATTTTGAAATATATAATTGACAACGATTTTTCGTTTTGCAGCGAGCTAACTCGAAAAACTGAAAATGATATTAAAGGCGGTCATATAGTAAAAAGAGGCAGCCGCTATGTGCTAAGAGAGTTTTCTCAAATTCCGCCGTCTGATAAAGATGACGCACTAAATCCGGAAAACCATCCTTTTGTAAACACTAATAATGTTTGGGTAAATCTGCATCATCTTTTAGAGTTAATTAAATGCGACAATGGCTATTTAGGACTGCCGCTAATTAAAAATGTAAAGAATGTGAATCCGCAAGATAAGTCGTTACAAGATAAGGAAAATGTAAAAGTCATTCAGTTAGAAACTGCTATGGGCGCAGGAATTGGTGCATTTGAAAATGTTGGACTGCTTGAGATTCCCCGAACTAGATTTTTACCAGTAAAGGACTATGCAGATTTAGATAGACTCAAGGCGGTGCTCTAATGAAAGATAACACTGCGAAAGAGAATGCTGTGAAAAAAGCTTATATTAGAAAGCCGTTAATAGTTGGCAACTGGAAAATGAATAAAGATCATTTAGAGTCCTTAAACTATATGCAAAAGCTTTTTTGGAACTTACAAGATAAACGGTTTGACTTTTCAAAAATTGACCTTTGCATCCTGCCGCCGTTCACATCTATTCGCTCTGTTCAGCTTTTAGTGGACTCTGATAATATCCCTATATTTTATGGAGCACAAGATGTCTCAGATTCTTTAGACGGCCCCTACACAGGAGATATATCAGCTCAATTTTTGAAAAAACTTGGAGTGACATTTTCTTTAGTTGGTCATTCAGAGCGCCGCCGCTACCATGATGAAACTGTAAAAACTATTATAGGCAAATTGAAAATGTCACTCCAACTTGGAATCACACCGATTTTATGCGTAGGCTCTGTGAATGCTGATGATGATTCTTCTATAGACCAGCAAATAGATTATGCACTAATGCAAGTTTCAAAGGCGCTAACGTTTTTGCAAGGGTTCGGCTTTGAGAATATAGTAATAGCATACGAGCCTGTAAGTGCTATAGGAAGAGGCACTACTGTAGATCCAAATGATATTGACATTATGACAGCATCCATTAGAAACTGTATAGAATATCAGGCTAGCAAAAAAGCTGCTCAAAATATACGAATTTTATACGGCGGATCTGTGGATTCAAAAAATGCAGCGTCTATATTGGAGTTAGAAAATGTGGATGGGCTGCTTGTAGGGGGAGCTTCTCTTGACTGGGAAGAGTTTTCTCGCATTGCTCTTATTTCCGAAAAATTGGTATCAGAAAAATTCATCCCCGAGAAACTGATTTCTGAAAAATGAAATTAACTGTTTTTATATTG
>JAITBJ010000087.1 GCA_031283665.1 Candidatus Opitulatrix cubana | reverse complement strand
GCAAGCGGAAAAGCAAAAGCTATTGGAATATCAAACTTTCACAAAGTGCATATTGCTTCCCTTTTGGAAAAAGCAGAAATTAAACCGGCTGTGAATCAAATTAAAATCTCGCCGGGTGTTTTGCAAGCTGAAGTTTCGAAGGACACAAAACAATTTGGAATAGATATAGAAGCATATTCACCTCTTGATAAAGGGATTGCAGCTTCCAATGCTATTTTAGAAAAAATAGCATTGGAAATTGGCAAAACATCCGCTCAGATAGCACTCAGATGGAATCTGCAAAAAGGAAATATCGTACTGCCAAAAGCAAGCTCTCTAGAGCACGCTAAAAGCAATTTAGATCTTTTTGATTTTTCTTTGTCTGATAAAGATATGGAGCTTATTGACAGAATACAAAGTCCCGATTCAAAAGTTCCAGACCCAGATTCAATGTTAGATAATTAGATATTAAACAATTTATCAGTTAATTATTAATTTGCTCTTGCTTCAAGTTCTTTAATAATTTTTGCATGCATCTTTTCATCAATTTTCACTTTTTTCCAATAAATCAAACCTGATACTACTAAACATATTAACGGAATAACGATCATCAGTATTTTAAAATTAATTAAATTCTGTGAATTAGCAGCAACTGTATTAGCGGTAGACCCTTGATTCATACCACAAAAAATAGCTGTAAGCCCTGCAATGCCATTTGACACTGCACCACCAAATTTATCACACATAGGACGTATCACAAGTGTAGTCGCCTCTGCACGTTTTCCATTTTTCCATTGTCCATATTCTACAGTATCGGTGATTGTCATCATCACGCACAAAAATAAAATAGGATATGGAAACATAAAAAATATACAACCTATATAAGCTAAAACAGGTGAAGATTCTGTAATGAGAAAAAAGAAATAACTCGCAATCATTGCAATAAGGCATAATAGGAAAAGCGATTTTCTCCCTAAAGTTTTTGCTAAAATCGGAAAAAGCGCCACGGCTACAAATCCAGAAATCAAATTTATAATTCCGCAAACTGAATACAGCGATGCATCACCTACTATATATGTAAAAAAATAGACTAATAACTGATTAGTTGTAACCTGTCCAATACAAAATAACACATAAGCAATAGCAATCCACATAAGCTGATCATTTGAAGCAATAGTTTTAAAAACTTGACCTACACTCATTTTTTCAGATTTTCTAACCTTTGATTGACCTTCTTTTGTCCCTACAGCCACAATTATACATGTCAAAAATGCAACAAGTGTACCTATCAAACCAAAAAAGAACCAGCCAGTTTTATCACCAATTGCCTCACTAGATATTTGCGTAGAATTAGTGCTTGAGAAAAATTTGATAAGTGGCACCGCTAAAATCATAGTTAGCGCCTGAGCAGCAACAGAGCCAAATCTTGCGGCTGTGCCAATTTTATTTCTCTGTCTTGAGTCTATTGCAATTGCAGAAAGCATGCCCCAATAGCTAGTATCTTTCATAGAGTAAAAAACATCCATAACTAAATAAGTTATCGCAAATAGCACAACATAAAACATAGGATTGCTCGTTGGCAAACCAAAAAAATCTGAAAATAAAATTGCTAGCATTAATGAACAGATTCCACCACCAATTAAAATCCACGGTTTAAATTTACCAATTCTAGTTCTAGTGTTGTCAATAATTCCACCGAACATAGGATCAATAAAAATTTCCAAAATTCTCAATATCATCATAAATGAAGTGAGCACTACTACCCAATGAGCATTTTCGGGTCCAAAAAGTTGGGATGTAATAAACATAGTAAAATATGTAGACATTATTGCATAAAACACATCATTGCCGAATCCACCGATTCCGTAAGATATTAAAACCTTTAAAGAGTTTGAAGGTTCTAAAATTAATTTTTTATTTGAATTAGTCGTGTTCATATTAAACATACTATCATATAAGGCATAATTCTTTGCTAAAATTATAATATGGTAACAAATTTGATACTACAAACTAGCAATAGGGAAAAAGATTATCTTTTTTTTCGTGCTAGCGACGGTGAACTTATTCCTTTCAAAATTAGTGGAGAGGGCAAACCATTAGTTCTGATTCACGGTTTGGGCGGCGACCTGAAAAACTGGGATAAAGTGGTTTCAAAACTAGAAAAGAGCAGAACTGTTTTGAGATTTGATCAAAGAGGTCATGGCAAATCTAAATCTTATAAAGGCATTACAATTCGCAGAACTGTTCAAGATATTGAAGAGCTTACAAAATATGTTTTCGGAAATGAAAAGTTTGCGCTTGGCGGGCACTCTATGGGAGGCATTAGCGTTTTAAATTATATTAAAGATAATGGCTGCAAACGGCTTAGTTCCGTAATTTTAATGGACACCACACCTTGCATCTTTTCAACAGATGATTGGAAATATGGTTTATATTATGGAGACTACACATATAGCGACTGGGAAAGAGATATGCAAATTATAAGGAAAAAGTTTATTTCATTTTATGCCTATTTCCTTTATAGAGCTTTAACTCAGTACAATAAGAAAAAACCACCGATAAGCTATGATGAGTTTTACGGAATTGCAAAAGCAGTAGACACAAAAACAAAAATTAAAGTAGCACGAATTGCAGAGCCTATAAAAAAGTTAGCATC
>JAITBJ010000085.1 GCA_031283665.1 Candidatus Opitulatrix cubana | reverse complement strand
AATGTAAAAGGCATAGGCGATTCTATATTTGAGAAAATCAAAAGTCAAATAAGGGTATGACAGATTTTAGACTTTTTATTCCAGCAATAGTATTATGGGTAGCAGCTTTGGTAATTATTCTCGCGTAATTCCGTCAGCGCTGTTTATAATTTTTATCATTTTCATTTTTGGAATATCTTTTTCCGTCCAAGAGCCTATTTCCAAACCCGACTCAGTTTTAAAAGCTGCAAACTCTAAATCCGTGATTTCTGGAAGCGGCGTGATTGAATCAGACCTGAGAGAGGGAAAATCATTTAGCGGGAAAAGCTGCAATTACTCTATTAAAACTGATGCTGGATTTTTCCTGCTAGCCTCTAATGACGGAAAGATTAAAACTGCTCCGGCTGAAACAGCTCTTGGAAGCGGCATACCTCTTCAAGGGGACGCACTTGAATCTTGGTGCGGTCTCTTATATCACCAGACAATTCAGTTCAAAGGCAAACTCTCGCCAAATCTTGATTCTAATAAACAGCTGAATAAATCATCTCGCGAAGCAGCACGAATATCTATAACAGATTTTGCACTCCTGCAAGATGCTGATGGTTTGGACTATATAACTAATTCTATTCGTTCATCATTTGTGTCTGTCACAAATAATTTATCCGAAATTGGAAAAGCACTCGTGCCAGCGATGGCTATTGGATACACTAACAATTTTGAAAGCGAACTTTCTGACTGGTTTAAAATCTCAGGACTTACTCATTTAGTGGCAATTTCTGGTTCACATTTTGTAATTATAATTTCACTTATCGGTTCCTTTTTGATAGCATTTGGGGTCACGCGAAAAGCTACAGCTGTGATTGAGGTAGTGAGTATACTCTCATTTATGGCGCTAGTCCATCCGCAGCCGTCTGTAGAAAGAGCTGCATTTATGGGAATTATCGGTTTAGCAGGTTTGCTTTTTAGGCGGCGAACTCTTTCATTAACAGCTTTATCTATTACAATAATTTGTCTACTAATTATTGACCCTTATTTAGCAACTAATTACGGATTTGCAATGTCATGCGCCGCCACCGCAGGAATTATTTTAGTGTGTCCCCAAATTGCAGATGCTCTTGCACGGTTTTTAGGTGAAAAAATTGCTTCTATTTTATCTGTCACAATTTCTGCACAGCTTTTTTGCGGTCCTATAATTATTCTGATTTACCCATATTTCACACCGTATTCACTAATTGCTAATTTTTTAGTAACACCATTTGTAGCGCCTGCAACAATTTTAGGTGTAGGCTCTGCGCTAATTTCACCATTTATTCCAACAGTTTCATATATTTTAGCTTTTGGATCAAGCGTGTTTGCTTACCCTGTTTATTTTGTGGCAAAGATAATTGTATCTCTTCCGTTTGCAAAAATAGAGTGGATTCAAGGAGCACCGGGGTGTGCCTTAATGATTGCATTTAATTTAGTGCTTTATTTCACGCTAACTGGAAAGATGTATTCTGCTCTTTATATTCATTTCAAAAAGATGATACCTGCTTATATTGAATCACGCCTTTCGCTTTTGCATTTTGACACAAAAGAAAAGTTTAAAAAATATAAAATAGTCTTTTTGAGAAAGCCTGTTTTAGCGTTTTCTCTTACGGCTTTGATTATATTACCGTTTGCAGTTGGTGGAGCGCTAATCATTCCAAAGTATTTCACCGCCGCTATAGATTCAAACTGGAAAATAGCAGCGTGCGATATTGGTCAAGGGGATTCAAGTGTGATTAAAACTGCTCCAGAGCACGCGATAGTCATTGACACAGGACCTGAAGATGGACCAGAGAAAAAATGTTTAGATGATTTAGGTATAAAAACTATTGACCTTTTAATGCTTTCTCATTTTCATGATGACCATGTGAGCGGAATTAAAGGAGCTTTAAGCGGACGAGATGTGAAAGAGGCAATAGTTAGCAATTCAGATACGCCAGCGGCTCAAGCAAATATGCTTTATTCTGCATTAAAAGATAAAGGGGTGCCGTTTATAAAAGCTAAAAGCGGAGCTGGCGGAACGATAAACGCTGATGGCACAATAAATAGTAATGAAGCAGGAAGAGCTAATGAAGCAGGAGATGGTGTACAGTGGTATATTTTTCAAGCATTAGAACCGCCCCAAAGCGCCACAAAAAGCAATACTACAAAGAGCACAAGTTCTAAAACAAGCACTAATTCAAAAAGCAGCACCGCAAAAGAAGATGCTTTTAGTAATGACTCATCTATTGGAGCAATTGTTTACTCCGCAGGACTCAAAATGATTTTTCTAGGCGATATGGAAACTAAAGCACAAACCGAAGCTTTAAAACAGTTAAAATCTTTAAATCTTAGCAATTTTGATATTTTGAAAGTGGCGCATCACGGAAGCAAAACACAAAACGAAAAACTTGCAGAGCTAATTCACCCCAAAATTGCTATTTTTGAAGTTGGCAAAGATAATACTTATGGACATCCAAACTCTAAAACAATAAGTATGTTTGAAAATATGGGAGCAGCAATTATTAGAACTGATCAAGATAAACTCTCAGGCGTGAGCGTAGACGGCTCTGGCCAGATAAGTATTTTCAAACAAAGCATATAAGGCATAAAATGTTACCAAAATGTTATAATTGAGTGCACGGGGGGGGTTCGGCGATTTTTTTGTAAACTATAACAAGAAGGTAATAAATTGTAGACATAATTTATTGCAAAGCTACTATACAGAAAGAGATAAAAAATGAAAAACAGAATGAACAAAATACAGAATGCACTAAAACAGATTAAACCTCAAAAGATTGGTGCTGCTATCACAGTTATGCTCTTTGGATTAATTTGCGCAATTGGTGGATATGAATTGCGGTCATCTACAGACGGCGCATCATCACCTCTTCCGGTAAGCAAGGGCGGAACAGGCGCGAATACGCCAGCAGGAGCGCGAGATAATCTTAACGCTCAGGAAAAATTAGTAAGCGGCACAAATATAAAAACACTTGATAGCATAAGTTTACTAGGAGACGGAAACCTAGCAGTGAAAAATTCATATGTAGCGCAAACTGATTTAAATAGTAATGATATTGCTGTTTTTACACCAGCTGTCAGGCCATATGGTGCTTATCTAATTCAAATTTTTCAAGCTTATGGAGGAAGCTACAGTGCTGGAGGCTTCAGAACTAATACTACAGGTTATCAATTTGCTGGAGTAGCCAATTTATTTTCCACAGCAAATAAATATACTGTTGGAGTCGTAGCGTCAGGTAAGTATCAAGGATGCATTGCAATAAAAGCTATTGGAACTGCCCATGGGTCTCTTATGAGTATAACGGCGGCGCAATATCCACCAACAACAATGGAAGTAATTACTTCTGGCAGTGCAGATTATAGCGGTATAAATATTACAGCATTAACAAGATACTATTTCAACACATCAGCAATGTAAAAAATAAACTCCCCTTAATAACTTAAAAATCAGGTTAACGTTTTAGATTTAAACCTATAAACTTTTCGCAATAAAAACATTTGATCATAAGTGTTTGCAAAATAAAACGAAATAGGCAGAAACTGATCAAACAATTTTAATCGGTTTCTTCATAATAGTAAGACTGCTCTATTCCTTTAATAAACACTTCACGATCATTAATTTTGTCAGTCAAAGCACCTTCAAGTAAAACCTTTAATTCTAAATCATTA
>JAITBJ010000032.1 GCA_031283665.1 Candidatus Opitulatrix cubana | reverse complement strand
TTTCCAAATTGGTCATACGCTTCTTTTGACGGCAAAACATAAGTGCCTGTGATTCTGTCATTCATTTTTGAGCTCTGCTCTCTGTTTTGCCCATTCATTCCCTCAGTGGTGCTTGTTTCAGGATTTTTTGCAGAGTTGCTAACTATTGCAGAGATTGTGGAAGCAGATGCGTAAACAGCATTCGCGGGATCAGCAGATGCTAACGGCATAGGCCCTGATGTTTGGTTTTCTTCTGTGGATTTATAAATGCCTGTCACTTTTAGTTTATAAGTTTCAGACGATTTTAAAGGATTTTTTAGAGTTATAGTATCTCCTACTTTTGTGCTGTTTTGAGCAGCTAATGTAGATGAAATAATGCATTCATAACCATCTGTGAATTTGAAAACTCCTCCTTCAGTGATAGTCTTTGAACCATCGATAAAGTCGCTCATAGCTTCCGAAGAAGAATAGCCCGTAAGAGTGAAATCTGCATTTGCAGCCCCGCCGAATAGCATAGTTCCTCTGGCTTGCCCACCCCCGGGTGCACTATTTGCACTATTATCAGAGCTTTTGACTGGAGGGAATGTTCCTGCCGATGATAGCGAAGCTGTGTTAGTATAATAAAAGCTTTCCACACCCTCTAATTTTGAATAGCTTTCGAGCTGATCAAGTGTGAGCTCGGGAATCTGAATCGGCTCCATTGTAGTGGTTGTGCCGCCTCCAGAAGACCGAGCAGAGCTCATAAGCTTTTGTCTATCAGGACTAATTTGCGCTGTGATTTTAGTGTTTTCTAGGCCGCTGGCTTTTGCATCATTAGCTGCCTTCAAAATAGATAAGGCAATTGTGGAAGTGGTGGCAATAGTGAATATAATAATTCCTATAAGTATATTCCTACCCTTTGCCCGCCTAATTGACCTCCATGCATTTTTTACTATCATCATTATCTCCTTTTTATTCCTCGCGATTTTTTAATCGCGATTGATGAATTTTATGTTTTCAGTTTATCAGTTTTAATTTTGAGCTATTATTTGAATCTGAATAAACTCTGAAAAATCCGAGTAGAAATAAGTATCAGTGTATAATAAATATATGACACTTTCCGAAACTTATGAAAATGATATAAAAAAGGTGCTTATCACAGAAGAGCAATTAGAAAACCGTTTATCAGAGTTAGCTTCTCAAATAGATTCTGATTATAAAGGTAAAGACCTTTTGGTTATAGGGATTTTGAAAGGCGCTATTTTCACAATCACAAAATTAGCGTCTAAAATAAAAAAAAATGTGGAAATAGATTTTATCACACTTTCATCATACGGCTCTGATACAAAATCATCTGGCGATATAAAGCTAATTATGGATTTAGACGAAAATGTGAAAGATAGAAATATATTAGTGGTGGAAGATATTATTGACACAGGTCTTACTATGAAATGGCTAATTGAGTATTTGCAATCAAAAGGTGCAGCAAGTGTGGAAGTATGCACTTTGCTCAGGAAAAAAGAAGCTCATATTTATGATGTAAGCGCAAAATATGTGGGCTTTGAAGTGCCAGAAGTTTTTGTGGTAGGTTTTGGTTTAGATTATAATCAGTATTATAGAAATATACCGTATATAGGAGTTTTAAAAGAGGAAATATATGAAAAATAATTTAGCCACATTTCATTTTGTTAGGCATGCGAATGTTTATAATCCTAATAATGTGATTTATGAGCATGTGCCCGGATTTCATCTTTCTGAAAAAGGATATCGTCAAGCTGAAAAAGTGGCAGAGTTTTTAGGCAACAGGAAAAATTGGTTTGAGAAGTTTAACTCTTTCACTTTTGATCTGTCTAAAAATCTTTATTCGTCTCCACTGCTTAGAGCTCAGGAAACATCAGCGCCAATTCTTGCAAAGCTAAACTTGGATATGGTTCAGGATGCTAGAATTGTTGAAGCAAGAAGTGTGATACCAGGTAAACCAATTCCGAAAAACATTTTCAAAAAAATCCATTTTGCAAGGAATCCGTTTAGGCCTAGTTGGGGTGAAAAATACACTGATATTTTAGATAGGATGCTTTCCTTTATGGATGAGACTTCTCAAAAAGAAACCGGAAAGCAGATAGTTTGCATATCACATCAAACTCCTATATGGGTTTTGCATCGGTATTTTCGTGGGAAACCTCTTTGGCATAATCCTGGAAAACGGTTTACTCCAAACTGCTCTAT
Source organism: Candidatus Opitulatrix cubana (assembly GCA_031283665.1). Lineage (GTDB taxonomy): Bacteria > Actinomycetota > Actinomycetes > Actinomycetales > Bifidobacteriaceae > Opitulatrix > Opitulatrix cubana. The sequence continues at coordinate 1,626 of JAITBJ010000032.1, read as the reverse complement.
CACTTCTTTTGTCTACAATTTTGAAACAAAAAAATTAGAAGCTCCTGTTAGATATTTTGAACCAGTTTAAACACGTTTCCAATTGTTATAATTAAGTTATAATTGCGTATTTTTCGGGCCTTACTAGTAGTGTCCTTTGTATACTTTATATATGGGGAGAATTAAAAAAATAACACTGCCGCTGTTTTTTATTATTTTTTTTGCAGCAGCTTTTATTTTTTTGAGTTCTCATTTTATGGGTTCACATTTTGAACCTGAAACCGATTTAGCAAATAGCAGTTTATTAAATAATCAGTCTACCAATGTGAAGCCTGTTGAGCAAGAAAAGCCTAAAATTGTTTCTGATAAAGGCGCTGATTCCACTGGCTTAACTGAAGAAGAAAAGCAGCGTTTAGCAAATGAGCCTGTAGGAAATCTTGAGGACGGCACGCGCTCTGTAATAGTGAAACTTCGTGATATAAATGCTAATGATTTGAGAGAAGCAAACCCTGGAATAGATGATGAAGCTGTTTTGCAGACTCTTGGAATAAAAGCTTTTGGCGCAGGCTCTCTTGGAGCAGAAAGCGGTAGCACGCCAGATATTAACTCATATTATAAAAATGCTATTTCTAAAAAAGCAGATAAACTAATTGCAGAAATTGAGCATCTAGGAGGAGATGCAAAACTTGATAAAAAGCTAAAAGTTTCGCCAATAGTCTTTTTCCATGTAAACGCAAAAGGTTTAGAAGATTTAAAAAGGAGTGCTCTTGTAGAGAGCGTGGAAAATAATCATATGATTTTTGCCACAGCTACTGAGGTTCCTTTGAGCCCTGACCCTATAGCCGTGATGGGCGGAAACTCTGCAAACGGTTTTTCATTTGCGGGTCAAAACTTTAATGGAAGCAATTATGCAGTGGCTGTGCTAGACACAGGCGTAGATAGACTTCATGAAAAGCTTCAAGGAAAAGTGATAGGCGAAGCGTGTTTTAGCTATTATCAAAGGTCGACTTATAACTCGCTTTGTCCAGGAAGCACAAAAACTACTACAGGTGTAGACGAAAAACACGGAACTGGTTCAGCGCAGCCTTGCACGCTAAATGATCTATGCGCTCATGGAAGCCATGTAGCAAGCGATGCAGCCCTATCATATCAGCCTATATATAATTCAGCTCATACAGGTGAGGGGACTACATATTCTGATAAAAACTATTATTCAAATACTATAAACGGCTGGATATCAGGCGGTGCAAGAGATGCTAGCGTTTTTGCAGTTCAAGTTTTTTCTATGAAAGCTAATCAATCTGATGTCACATCAGTTAATTCTGCTTGGCTAGCAGCTGTTGACTGGATAGTGGAAAATGCTGATAATAGATCTGAGATTCCTGTACCAATTTCGGCAATAAATCTATCGTTAGGCAGCGGCGGAAATTCTGTTCAAAACTGTTATACTACCAGTTCCTCGTATAGAGCAATTTTTAAGATAGCAAAGGCAAATGATATAGCTGTGTTTATTGCAAATGGCAATGCTTGGGATTCTCAAAAAAATAATGTGGCCACTCCCTCATGCACAATCGGAGCTGTATCAGTGGCGGCATCAAACAATTCAGGAACTGCAATTTCGTCATATTCTCAAAATAGCAAAGCTAC
>JAITBJ010000001.1 GCA_031283665.1 Candidatus Opitulatrix cubana | reverse complement strand
TACAGGCATAAATCTTCCATGGACTGCTTATATCTTTGCAATTCTTGCGCTTTGCGCTGCTGGCTTTGCCGCTTGGAGATTCAGAAAAAATAAATAAATTTTATTTTTTCCCAGAATTTGGAAAGTCCTTTTAGATAAAATTTTTTTTGTGATAACATATTATTAGATTTTGAAAACAAAGAAAGGAAAATTATGTTCCCAATGCAAGCAATTCACATCCTAACGGAGCTCTCCGGCAATTTATCAATAGCAGGCTATGGTTTAGGTGCTATAGGCCCTGGCATAGGCTTAGGAATTATTATAGGAAAAACTATTGAAGGAATGGCGCGTCAGCCTGAGCAGTCAGGAAAGCTGCAGGGCATGATGTTTATAGGTCTTGCATTTGTTGAGATTCTAGCTTTAATGGGTTTTGTTCTCGTATTTATTGTATAAAGGCAAAAGATGACCTTTTTGCATCTTGAAGAAAGCACCTCCGGTGTAGATATTTTTATTCCTAAAGCCCCAGAAATTTTTTGGTCTGCCCTAGTCATAATAATTATTGCATTTTGCTTTTATAAATATATTCTGCCGCGTTTGAATAAAACTCTAAATGAGAGAACGGACAAAATTGATGGCCAAATTAAAACAGCCACAAAGGCAAATCAGGATGCGCAGAAAGCAAAGGCTGATTATGAGACACAGTTAACGGGTGCTGCAGAGGATGCAAAAAATGTAAAAATAAAAGCACAAAAAGATGCTGATAGCATAATAGAGGAAGCTAAAGAGAAAGCAAATGAAAGTGCTAATCGGTCTATTTTAGCTGCACAAAAAACAATAGACGCTAATAAAACAGCAGCATTTGTGTCGCTCAAAAAAGATATAGGAAATATAGCTACTGAATTTGCTACTAAAATTATAAAGGAAAAAGTTTCCTCTGATAAAGAGCAGCTAAAATCCATAGATAAATTTTTAGATAATTTGGAAATCTCTGATGGAAAATAAGAATCAAAATATTCGTCTCTTTCCTTCTGTGGTAGCTGCTAAACAATTGTTTATAATAGCATCTACTATTGATGATAATGTGGCATTAGGGAATTTTCTTTCAGATTTTTCACACACTGCTGGTGAAAAGCAAAGATTAGCTGGCGAAGTTTTTGAAAAAACTGCTGAGTTGACGAAAAACATTTTATCTGATTTGCTTGTTCGTCCATACTCATCTGCAAAAGATTTAGAAGATAGTATAGAAGATACTGCACTAGATTTGGTATTTGACCAAGCTGCCGCTTTAGGAATATTAGATGAAATAGTTTATGAACTAAATTTAGCTGCATATTCTATAAAAGAGTATCCGCTGCTTTCAGAAAAGCTTGGGGAAAAGGGTGTGGACAAAGAGATTAGAAAATCTATTTTAGACGAATTCTTTTTAGATAAAGTCAATCCTTTGACGCTGATGCTTATGCACCATTCCACTTATGCCTTGAGAGAGAGAAATTTTGTTTCCACTCTTTTTTGGTTAGTTTCTTTAATTACTAAAAAGCTAAATAGAGTTTTAGTTAATGTCACTGCCACTACAGAGCCGACTAAAGATCAGCTTATACGGCTTGAAAAAATAATTGAAAAAAGAGAGAAAAAAGAAGTCACATTTAATATAATTATTGATGAGAATCTGATTAGCGGAATGAAAGTGCAATATGATGACACTGTGATAGACGGAAGCACAAGTAGCAAAATTAGAAAACTAAAAGAAAGTGTAGAAAAGGTCTAAATAAGAAAAGGAAAATATGGAAGAGTTGAAAATAGATCCTAAAAAAGTTCGCGATGCCCTAGGCAGATTTGCAAAAGAGTTTTCTGTTTCAAGCGCCACTGAAGAGGAAGTGGGCCTGGTGGTGGAAGCTGGAGACGGCATAGCTCAAATAGAAGGTCTTTCATCTTTAATGGCTAGTGAGTTAGTTCGTTTTGAAAATGGCACACTTGGTTTGGCTTTGAACCTAAATGAGCGAAAAATAGGTGTTGTGATTTTAGGAGATTTTATAGGAATAGAAGAAGGCCAAACTGTTAAAAGAACTGGTGAAGTTTTATCAATTCCTGTGGGAGATGATTTTTTGGGAAGAGTGATAGATCCTATGGGAAATCCTGTAGACGGATTAGGGCAAATAAAAAGCTCTGAGCGAAGAGTGCTTGAAGCACAGGCTCCTAATGTGATGCATCGCCGCTCAGTTTATAAGCCAATTCAGACAGGCATTCTTGCAATAGATTCTATGACTCCTATAGGGCGAGGTCAAAGGCAGCTGATAATTGGAGACCGCCAAACAGGAAAAACGGCCATAGCTGTTGACACAATAATAAATCAAAAAAAGCTCTGGGAAACAGGAGACCCTGCTAAACAGGTTAGATGCATATATGTAGCTATTGGCCAAAAGGGGTCTACCATTGCTAGTGTGAAAGGGTCGCTAGAAGAAGCAGGCGCTATGGAATATACCACAATAGTCGCCTCCCCTGCATCCGATTCTGCAGGTTTCAAATATTTAGCACCTTATTCGGGTTCCGCTCTTGGGCAGCACTGGATGTATGAGGGCAAAAGCGTGCTTATTATTTTTGATGATTTATCAAAGCAGGCAGAAGCTTACCGTTCGGTCTCGCTTCTTTTGCGCCGCCCGCCTGGCAGAGAGGCATATCCAGGGGATGTTTTTTATTTGCACTCAAGACTTTTGGAGCGCTGTGCTCAGCTCTCAGATGATTTAGGCGGAGGTTCTATGACAGGCCTTCCTCTTGTGGAGACAAAAGCTAATGATGTGTCAGCATATATTCCCACAAATGTGATTTCTATCACGGACGGACAAGTCTTTTTGCAGTCAGACCTTTTTAATGCTAATCAAAGGCCAGCTGTGGACGTGGGAATTTCTGTTTCAAGAGTGGGAGGTGCAGCACAAATTCCTGCTATGAAAAAAGTTTCTGGAACTCTAAAAATAGAGCTCGCCCAATATAGATCTCTTGCAGCTTTCGCTATGTTTGCATCTGATTTGGATGCAGCAAGCCGTCAGCAGCTAGATAGGGGCGAGCGCTTGACTGAACTTCTCAAGCAGCCTCAGTATTCTCCATTTCCTGTGGAAGCGCAAGTGGCTCTTATATGGGCTGGAACTAATGGAAAACTTGATTCTCTTCCTGTAGCAGCGATAGAGGAGTTTAAAAAATCATATATAGACTATTTAGAAAAGCATTCAAAAGTGCTAGAAAATGTTCGCAAAACTGGTGATTTGTCAGATAAAGATTTGTCTGAATTAGAAAAGACAACAGATGCTTTTCTAAAGCAGTTTACTCCTATAGCAGAAGCAAATAGTAATGATAAAGCATCTAATGCTAGTGATGAGGAGCAAGATCGGGCACAAGAAGTAGTCCAAGAAAAAGTGGTAAAAGAGAAATAATGCCATCACAGTTAGTTCTAAAAAAGCGAATTGCTTCCACGCAATCTCTTGAAAAGATTTTTCGTGCTCAAGAACTAATTTCTGCGTCTAGAATTACAAAAGCGCGACAATATGCTCAAAACGCTATGCCTTATGCAGATGCTATCACTAAAGCAGTTCGTGCGGTTTCAAATCATGCGTCTGTAGAGCATATTTTGACCAACCATAAAAGAAAAGCAAAGGCTACTGCTTTGCTAGTAATAGCAAGTGATAGAGGTATGTCAGGAAATTATACTTCATCTATTATACGCCAAGCAAATGCACAAATAGATAAACTCAAAGCAGACGGGAAAAATGTTTTGCTATATGTTAGCGGAAAAAGAGCTGTGTCATATTATAACTTTAGAAATATAAAACTTGAAAACTTCTGGACAGGTAATTCTGATGCTCCTGCACCAGAGCGCTCACAAGAGATAGCAAAAGCTTTAGTAGATTGCTTTTTGAAAACTAGCAAAAACGGTGGAGTAGACGAAGTGATAATAGTGTGCTCTGAGTTTGTAAATATGGTTTTGCAGCGTCCTAGAGTAATTCGTATGCTGCCGCTTCAAGTAGTAGATGAGGAAAATGCCGATATTTCAGATTCTGAAGAATTAGGTGCTAGTCTTTCAAAAGTGGCAAAAGTAAAAAATGATGTAGGGCAGGAAGCAAAAAAGCAAGGCGTGCCTCTTTATGAGTTTGAACCATCTCCTGATGCTGTGCTTGATGCTATTTTACCGCGTTATGTTTCTAGCCGCATACAAGAGTGTATGCTTGAAGCGGCAGCATCAGAAACAGCTTCACGGCAGACAGCTATGCATACAGCAGGTGAAAATGCTAATGATTTAGTTGAGGATTTGACAAGAAAAGCTAATCAGGCTCGGCAAGCGAGTATCACAAATGAGCTTTCAGAAATTGTAGCAGGCGCAGCAGCGCTTCAAGGTTAGATGTGTGAATAATTAGATAAGGTAAAGGATTTATAAAAGTAGGAAATTGTAGAAAGAGGAAAATATGGTAAAAAAAGAAACTAAAAAACAGTCTAGTGAAACTAAAGAACAGCAAATTGAAAAGAAACCTGCTGAAATACAACAAGGTAGAGTAGTTGAAATTATAGGCTCTGTAGTAGATGTGGAGTTTTTCTCTGAGCAAATGCCAGAAATATATGATGCGTGTGAAGTAGATATTGTAGACACAGACAATGAAGAGGGAGAAAAAACTCATAAAATTACTTTAGAGGTGGAGCAGCATTTAGGAAATAGAGTAGTAAGATGTATATCGCTCAATCCTACTGATGGCCTTGTTAGAGGGTCTATTGTGAAATCTTTAGAGCATCCTATTCAAGTGCCTGTGGGAGAGATTACAAAAGGTCATGTTTTCAATGTGGTTGGAAAATGTTTGAATTTGAAAGATGGCGAGAAGTTAGATGTGAAAGAAAGATGGTCTATTCACAGAAAACCTCCTAATTTTGATCAGCTAGAATCAAAAACGCAAATGTTTGAAACCGGCATTAAGGTTATAGATCTTTTAACTCCTTATGTGCAAGGTGGAAAAATAGGTCTTTTTGGAGGCGCAGGAGTGGGCAAAACTGTTTTGATTCAGGAAATGATTCAGCGTGTGGCTCAAAATCACGGTGGTGTGTCTGTGTTTGCTGGTGTGGGGGAGAGAACTCGCGAGGGAAATGATTTGATTGGTGAAATGGAAGAAGCAGGAGTTTTTGATAAGACGGCTCTTGTATTCGGGCAAATGGATGAACCACCAGGCACGAGGCTTAGAGTAGCGCTTTCAGCTCTCACAATGGCAGAGTATTTTAGAGATGTGAAAAATCAGGATGTGCTGTTATTTATTGACAATATATTCCGCTTTACACAAGCCGGCTCTGAAGTTTCTACACTTCTTGGGAGAATGCCATCTGCTGTAGGCTATCAGCCAAACCTTGCAGACGAAATGGGTGCTCTTCAGGAAAGAATCACATCTACAAAAGGTCATTCTATCACATCGCTGCAAGCTATATATGTGCCAGCTGACGATTATACAGATCCTGCACCTGCTACCACATTTGCTCATCTTGATGCGACTACTGAACTTTCCCGTGAAATAGCATCAAAAGGTATTTATCCGTGTGTGGACCCTTTGAGCTCTACCTCAAGAATCTTGGATGCTAGATATGTGGGACAAAAGCATTATGATACAGCAAATGAAGTAAAGCAGATTTTGCAGAGGAATAAAGATCTTGAAGATATTATAGCGCTTATTGGAATTGACGAACTTTCAGAAGAAGATAAAGTGACTGTGGCGCGAGCTAGACGAATAGAGCTTTTCTTATCGCAAAACTTTTATATGGCAGAAAAGTTTACAGGTGTGCCAGGTTCCACTGTGCCTATTTCTGAAACAATTGAAGCGTTTAATTCAATTGTGGAAGGCAAATATGATTCTTATGCAGAGCAAGCGTTTTTCAATATAGGCGGTTTAGAAGATTTAGAGAAAAAGCAAAAAGAGATAGTATCAAATTATGGTAAATAATACTGAAAACACCCCACATATTATGCAGTATGATTTTGTATCTCCTGCTGGCAAAATAATGGATGGTAAATGTGTGCAGGTAATTGCTCCATCTGTAGAGGGAGAAATAGGTATATTATACGATCATGAACCAATTTTGACAGCTTTGAAAGAGGGGCAGGTAAGAATTAGTGATGAAAAAGTTGTTCATAAAGTAGAAATTACAGGCGGCTTTTTATCAGTGGACTCTAACGAAATAACTATTGTGGCAGATTCTGCAAAAGTTTTATAAAGATTAGGTTTATATGAAAAAGTCTATTGCATTTTTTTTGAGCTTTTTGATTAGCGTAATCTGTGTTGGATTTTTGACCGGCTGCGATAATCAAAATAATAATGATTTATCTATAAATCAGAATCCGATAATCACAAAAGTGGTCCCTATGCAAATTGCCAGTTCTGCATCAGGCGAAGCTAGTATTTTAGCCAAAGTAATAGAAAATAGTGAAAAATACAAGTTTTCACAAGTGGAAGATTCCCAAATTCTAAAGGAGCAAGTGCAAGATGGCACATATAATTTTGCATTGTTGAAAACACTTGATGCTGCAAATCTTTATAAAACTTCAGAAAAAAGAATCAAAATAATAGCATCTATTACCAAAGATTGTGATTGGGTATTAGTGGTTAATGTGAATTATTTAGATTTGAATATGAATAATGTGGCAGAGTTTATGCAAGACATTTCAGCATCGGTTGACTGGATTTATTCAAATCAAACTGATGCAATTTCTGTGAGCGAAAAAGATAAACTTTCTACAAAAAGCCAATTGCAGCCTCTAATCAAAAAAAAGAGTTTTAAGTATTTAGATGGCGATAAAATGAAAACGCAACTAAATAAGTTTTTCAAAAAAAACGAGAGTTTAGTATCTGCTCCAAAATCAGATATTTATTTTATAAGAACTTGAAAACTCGCAGATTTTGTTTTTTTTGAAAAATTATATGTTAAACTAAAATATATAAGATGAAAACTTGTGAAGTAATCAGGTTTGAGTTTTACAAAATTAAAGTAAGAAATAAATAATATAAGGATGGTAGTAATGAAAAAACTAGTAACAACTTTAAGTTCAGTGGCTCTTTTATTTGTAGGAGCAATAACTTTATCAGGATGCGGAGGCTCAAATAGCTCTTCTTCTGATTCAATAATAAGTGTATATGGCTGCGAACCACAGCAGACACTTGTCCCAGGTAACACAAATGAAACATGTGGTGGAAATATAATAAATGAGTTATATGATGCACTTATCACCTATGATACTGATGGGAAAGTTCAAAATGAGATAGCAGAATCTATTACTCCAAGTGATGAGAATAAAGTTTATGATGTGAAAATCAAATCTGGTTTAACATTTGACAATGGTGAGGCTATAACTAGTGATTCATTTATTAAATCATGGAATTATACCGCAGCTGATGAAAATGCTCAAAGCAATCAGTCATTTTTTGAGTTAATTAAAGGTTATGATGAAGTGTCAAAAGAAAACTCTAAAGTAAATGAACTTTCTGGTTTACAAAAAATTTCTGATACAGAGTTCAAAATTGAGCTTACAGAATCTTCTATTACATTTCCTATGCGTTTAGGCTATTCTGCATTTTATCCACTTCCTGTATCAGCATTTGATGCTAATGGAAAACTAGATCCTAATTTTGGAGAACATCCTATAGGAAATGGACCATACAAATTTGAAGCATGGAACCATGATCAAGATGTGAAATTAGTAAAAAGCGATACTTATAAAGGTGATAGACCATCTAAAAACGCTGGTTTAGATTATAAGATTTATACAGGCGGAACAGAAGCAGCTTATGCAGATGTGCAGTCAGGTGCTTTAGATGTTTTAGATACTGTGCCACAGACACAAAATAAAACATTCCAAAATGATCCACAGGTTCAGCCAGTTATAGAGCCTTCGCCAGTTTATCAAGGTTTAGAGATTCCTGATAATCTACCACATTTTGGCTATGATGAAGAGGGTCAATTGAGAAGAGCTGCTATTTCAATGGCTATAGATAGACCTACAATTATTGCTAATATAGTAGACGGTTTAGCAGATGTTCCTGCTGGTTTTTCTCCTAATAACCCAAGAATATCAGGCGCTAAAGCAGAAGTGAAAGGCAATGATGTTTTGAAATTCAATTCAAATGAAGCAAAGCAAAAATGGGAGCAAGCAGATGCTATTTCTAAGTTTGATAATCCACATTTAGATATTTATTTTAATGCTGATGGCGGTGCAAAATCGTTATTAGAAGCAGTAGCTAATTCTATTAAAACTAGTTTAGGTATTGAATCATCAGTAAAAGCTATTCCTGATTTCAAAACTCTTTTGAATAAAGAAGCAGAGCATCAAATGGATGGCGCTTTCAGAATGGGATGGCAGCCTGATTATCCATCTGTAGAAAACTATTTACAGCCTTTATATACTACAAATGCTGCAAAGACAGGATCTAATTATTCAGGCTTTGCAAATAAAGACTTTGATGATTTGTTATTGAAAGGTGCAGCAGCTAGCTCTATTGACGAAGCAAATGATTATTTCACACAGGCTCAAGAGTTTTTAATGAAATACTTACCTTGCTTCCCTATTTACGATCGTAAACAAAACGGTGTATCTGCTATAGGCGTAAAAGGTTTGACTTTTGATTGGAAGTCTATGCCTGTTTATACAGATATAACAAAAGGATAAGCTTCTAAAAGTTACCCTTTTCAAACTTATTAATTATGGCTCGTTATATCGGTCTAAGGATCCTGCAGACCATCCCTGTGATAATAGGGACTACATTCCTAATCTATGCATTAGTGTTTGCAATGCCAGGAGACCCTGTACGAGCTATGTTTGGAAATCATCCACCAAGTGAAGCTGCTATGGCGGTTATTCGCCATGAGTTTCACCTTGATGAACCGTTTATTATGCAGTATTTGCATTTTCTTTACGGAGCTCTAACATTTGATTTTGGAAAAACTTTTCAAGGTCGTGCAGTATCAGATGTTATAGCTACTAGTTTACCTATTACTGCTCAATTAGCATTTCTTGCCATATTCTTTGAGATTTTGATAGGAGTAGGACTTGGTATTATAGTAGGTGTGAAAAAAGGAAAGATATTTGATAATTTTATTTTGATGTCAACACTTGTAATAATTTCAATACCTACATTTGTGTTAGGGTTTGTATGTCAATTTCTTTTTGGCGTGAAAATGAGGATTTTGCCTACCACAGTAGGAAATTATGTAGATTTATATCATATGCTTATGCCTGCTTTGATTTTGGCAGGAGTGTCAGTTAGTTATGTGATTAGATTGACTCGTAGCCAAGTTAGAGATAATATGAATGCTGATTATGTTAGAACAGCGCGTGCTAAGGGATTAGATAATAAAACTGTGATTTTGAAGCATGTTTTGAGAAACTCTTTACTTCCTGTTATAACTTATATAGGAGCTGATTTAGGAGCACTTATGGGCGGTGCTGTAGTCACCGAAGCTGTTTTCAATATCAACGGAATAGGTCATCAGCTTTATTCTGCTATTGCAAAAGGCGAGGGAACACTTGTTGTGTCATTAGTGACAGTGCTAGTTATGATTTATATTATTGCAAATTTGATAGTTGATGTACTTTATGCAGTATTAGACCCACGAATTAGATATGGGAAGAGTTAATTATGGCTAGTAATATAGAACATTTTGTAGCTGATTATGATACTGATTTATCTCAAGTAGATGAGTTTCATACTGAAAAAGAAGTGACAGGGCTTTTCCGTGAGGCATTAGCTATAATAATTAAAAATCCTCTATTTTGGATTTCATCAGTTATTATTTTAATACTTGGTTCAATGGCACTTTTTCCGGGACTTTGGACAAGCACTGATCCTTTATATTGCCCTATAGGTGATTCAAATCTTCCTGCATCTAGTGCTCATATTTTAGGAACTACTTTGCAAGGATGTGATGTGTATGCAAGGGTTATAGATGGCGCTAAACCGTCTCTTGCTATTGGCATTATGACCACTATTATAGGCACAGCTATCGGTGTTTTGATAGGAACTCTTGCAGGGTTTTTCGGCGGCGTGTTAGATTCTATTTTGTCAAGGCTAATAGACATTTTTTACGCTATACCGTTTATTTTAGCAGCCGTTGCCGTGCTTCAGCTTTTTGAGAGTTCTGATTCTATTTGGAAAGTGATTTTCACATTATCTATTTTTGCATGGGTGGGGCCTGCAAGACTTATGCGCTCTGCTGTGCTTTCTGTTAAGCAGCAAGAGTTTATCACTGCATCAGTATCTTTAGGTGCTACAAATAAGCGAAATATGTTTTTTCATATTTTGCCAAATGCTATTTCACCTGTAATCTCTACAGCCACTATTAATATCGGAGCATTTATTGTAGCAGAGTCTACACTTTCATTTTTAGGTTTAGGTTTAGGCTCAAATACTGTTTCATGGGGGCAAGATATTGCAAATGCAAGAGATATTTTAGTCACTACACCGTCAGTGCTTCTTTGGCCGTCCCTATTTTTAGCAGTCACAACTCTTTCATTTATATTTTTAGGAGATGCTATTCGTGAAGCGCTTGATCCAAAAGGGAGACGCTAATTATGTCTAAAATAATCCCAGAGGCTTCTGAAACACTATTAGACGTACAAAATCTTAGTATAGATTTTGATGTTGATAAAAGAAAAGTTCATGCTGTGCAGGGGGTGTCGTTTACGGTTGAAGCTGGTCAAAAAGTAGCTATTGTGGGCGAATCTGGAAGTGGCAAATCTACTACGGCTCATTCGCTTATAAATCTTTTACCAGGGTCTGGACATGTGACAGGCGGCTCTATAAAACTTGAGGGCAGAGAAATGGTTGGCGAAAGTGAAAAAACTTTTGTGCAAATCAGAGGTAAAAAAATTGGTTTAGTCCCGCAAGATCCTATGTCTAATTTAAATCCAGTGTATAAAATTGGTAAGCAAATAGGTGAGGCCCTAGATGCTAATAATGTAGATGTAGATCATGATATAGTTCAAAAAGTAGTTGACGGAAAATTAGAGATTCAGCATTCTGATGATGAACTATTTTTGGGTAGAAATGCTAGACGCAAAATTGAAAATGAGGTTTTGAAAATTTGGCTAGCAGAGGCAAAATATAATGTTGATGAGATTATGCAAAAGGTGCCCAAAGAAAGTCAAGATAATTTATCATTGCGTAAAGATTTATTTAATATACTTGTAGCAGCTGGAGTGTCAGAAGAGAATGCTTCTGATATACATAGCAGAATTGTGAAACTTCATAAGAGTATGACAGTTGGTTCATCTATAAGAATAGATGTGATTCATACTTTGCAAAAGTTTGGAATATCAGAAAGTAAAGCGACTCAAATAGCACACGAACATATAAAAGGTTCTGAAAAAGTTGATAGAATTGCAGGTCTTTTAGCAGAAGCAGGTCTTGTGCATGCAGGGCAAAGAGCAAAGCAATATCCTCATGAGTTTTCAGGAGGTATGCGTCAAAGGGCTCTTATTGCTATGGGTCTTGCAGCTCGTCCAAGATTGCTTATTGCTGACGAACCAACTTCTGCATTAGATGTAACAGTTCAAAAGAGAATTCTAGATAGAATTAACCGCTTAACATCTACTTTAGGAGTAGCAGTGCTTTTTATCACGCACGACCTTGGATTAGCTGCTGAATACTCCGATAAACTAATAGTTATGCATAAAGGCAGAATTGTGGAGTCAGGTGCTTCTTTAGAAGTTTTGAGAAATCCTAAACACCCTTATACTAAAAAGCTCATGAATGCGGCCCCATCTTTGAATGCTACACGAATGATTTCAGAGTCTACTTCTCAAATAGATAAATCTATTCAAAAATCATTTAATGTTTTTGAGTTTGAAAATCTTACAAAAGAGTTTAAATTGCCTGGCACAAAAAAGAACTTTAAAGCAGTGGATGATATTACATTTGCAGTGCAAAGGGGTAAAACTACCGCTATTGTAGGAGAGTCAGGAAGTGGCAAATCTACTGTGGCTAATATGGCATTAGGTTTGCTCAAACCAACTAGCGGCAGAATACTTTTTGAGTCCACTAATATGGATGAGATTATGAAGTCTAAAAAGCTTTCAAAAGATTTTAGAATGAAAGTTCAGCCTGTTTTTCAAAATCCTTATGGGTCACTAGATCCACTTTATTCACTTGGTAGAGCAATTGCAGAACCTATGGAGATTCATGGTGTGGGAAATTCGAAATCAAGAACTGCTCGCGTAAAAGAGCTTCTTGAATTAGTTCAGCTTCCTTCTTCTATTATGACTCGCTACCCAAATGAGCTATCTGGAGGACAGAGACAAAGAATTGCAATAGCACGTGCTTTAGCGCTAAATTCAGAGCTTATTTTGCTAGATGAAGCTGTTTCTGCATTAGATGTGCTAGTTCAGGAGCAGATTTTGCATTTGCTAAATAATTTACAAAAAGAGCTCGGTCTTACATATTTATTTATCACGCACGATTTAGCTGTAGTAAATATAGTAGCTGATGAAGTAGTAGTAATGGAATCTGGTAAATTAGTGGAAACAGGAAAGACTGCTGATATTTTCAAAAACCCTAAACAAGAGTATACTAAAAATCTACTTGAAGCTATTCCAGGCAGAAATCTTATATAGTTGAAAAATTTAATCTGATTTATTTTGAAAAAAGCTGATATACCAATTTTTGCACGAGTGGTGAAAAAAGGCGTTATAATTTGCGAATGCACTAATACTCGTGAAAAGGATAATGATATAACAGGTCATGCAGAAATTAATGTTTTGAGAGAAGCAGCTAGGAAACTTGGATCTTGGAAGTTAAGCGGCTGCGAAATATATACCACTCTTGAGCCGTGTTTAATGTGCACCGCAGCTATTATAGAAAGCAGAATATCAAAACTTTATTTCGCAGCATTTGATGAAAAAGAGGGCGCGTGCGGGTCACTTTGGAATATACCTTTAGAGGGGAAATTGAAAAACTCTCTTGAAGTGTATGGGGGTGTGGAAATTGACGGGAAAAGTGCAGATCAATGGTCTGATGAGATTAAAGAGTTTTTCAAAATTGCACGAAATAGAATTGTAAAAGATAAAAACTAAATTATAATGATAGCAAGCGATAGTAAGCAGGGTGATTCTGTTAAACACAGGCAAATTAAATCTTATGTAGTTCGCTCATCAAAAATAGCTGACAAATATAAAGATGCTCTTGAAAAATATGGAAGCAAATACTTAATAAGTGATACTAATTTAGAAGGCATTTTTGATGAGCCTCCTTTTTCTAAAAATAGTGTTTCTGAAAATAGTGCTCCTAAAAGGCGTGAAATCATTTTAGAGATAGGCTCAGGTCAAGGTGCCACTCTTATATCAGCTGCTAAAGAAAAACCGGATACTTATTTTTTAGGGACAGATGTTTATTTGCAAGGGCTAGCTCATACTATTTATACAGCGCAAAAAAACAATTTGCAAAATATAAGGCTTTATCAAGGCGATGTAAATGATATTTTAAAGGCGGCGCCAGAGAAGTTTTTTAGTGAGATTTGGTGCTTTTTCCCAGATCCTTGGCATAAAAGAAAGCACACTAAACGCCGCCTAATCCAAGAGGACTTTTTGGATTTGGCTTCTAAGAAATTAGCTTGCAAAAAGCTTTCAGGCTCTTTTAGAGTAGCAACTGATAATGAGGATTACAAAAATCAACTTTTGAAACTTGGCTTTTTGCAAGCTCCGCGGTTTGCTTTTAGACCTATAACCACTTTTGAGGCTAAAGCACTAAAAGCAAACCGCAAAGTTTTTGATCTGACTTATAATTTTAAAAACCCGACTTGACTTTTGTACTAAATTATGTCAGACTATATTGGTGGTTAAAATGGCTGAAAAAATGCAAAGTATTGAAAATCTTATAGGCAGATTGAAAGATTTAGGATTTGTTAATAATAAATATGATATTAATGTAATACAATTTTTGATAGATAATAATTACTATCGCGTAAAAGAGTATTTTAAGTACTACAAACAATATATGATAAATGCTAATAGTCAAAGTTCAAAATCTATTGACTATTCTAATGTACTGAAAATATATGATTTGGATAGTCAACTTAGGAATTGTTTACTTTATGGTATAGAAATTTTTGAAATTACTTTTCGTTCTAGGCTGATTTATTATTTTTTGCAAAATTATAGTCCTTATGATTATCAAAATAAAAAGATATATATAGATAAATATAATACTAATAAAAATCTTAATTACACAGATGAATTATTAAAGAATATAAATAAGTGGATATCATTATCAAAGGATCCAAATGTTTTATATTGTAAAAAGTATAAATTGAAAATACCAATTTGGATGGCTGTTGAAATTATGCCTTTTGACACTGTTTCAAAAATATTTAGATTATTAAATAGTTTTGATTGTAAAAAGGATATAACTATGTCTTTCAATATAACTACGCATTATGAAGATTTTGAAAAAATGGTACGCTCAATTGTGGTTTTAAGAAATACATGTGCACATCATGAACGATTATGGTGTAAAAATCTACATATAACTCCGCCTATAACTTTACAATCTAAGAATGTGAAGAATAGCTATAAAAATAGTAATGTGATAAAAACAATAATTCTTTTATCAGATGCTATTAGTGAGATAAAACAAAATGAATTCTTTTTTAGAAGTATAAATAACATTCTCAAGAAAAATAAAATTTTTACTGGAGGAATATACAACAATGGATTTAAAAAAGACCCCCCCATCGTAAGCTTGAATCAGAGGCCTGGGGGGTTTCTGTTAAAAACAGTTTATCAAAAAATTTTATAAAAGTCAAATGATTTGCTGTTTCCCAATCTAAAGCACTAAAAGCAAACCGCAAAGTTTTTGATCTGATGCTGTAAAACACAAAATATATTGCTTTATATTTTCAAAAGTTTTTAATTTTTATGGTATTATGAGAGTATGAAGTTAATAATTCCTGATCATCCGTTAGTAATACATAAGATTTCAAAATTGAGAGATGAAAAAACTCCCTCGCCGCTATTTCGCCAATTAGTAGATGAACTAATGACGCTTTTAGCCTATGAGGCAACAGGTGGTGTAGAATTAGTAGATAAAAAAATTATTACTCCTGTAGCGCCTACGGTGGGTAAAAAAATGAAAGAGCCTTATCCTATAATTATTCCCATTTTGAGAGCTGGTCTTGGTATGGTAAACGGTATGTCAGCTTTGCTTCCTAATGCTGAAATAGGGTTTTTAGGTATGAAACGAGATGAAAAAACCTTGAAAAGCGTCACTTATGCTAATAGACTTCCTGATGACTTGGCAGGCAGATCTGTTTATATAGTAGATCCTATGCTCGCTACAGGTGGCACATTAGTTTCTGCTATAGAATATGTGCTTGAAAGAGGAGCAAAAGATATTATCTGTGTGTGTTTATTAGGAGCTCCTGAGGGAGTGAAATTTGTAGAAGAAAATGCACCTGAGGGAGTAAATTTAAAAGTGGTTTTAGGTTATTTAGACGAAAAACTGAATGAGAAAGGCTATATAGTTCCAGGCTTAGGCGATGCGGGTGACAGGCTATATGGTGTGGTAGAATAAAGTAGTACCGAAATAAACTAGTAGAAAAAATACAAAAAGGAGTAAATAGTGTCATTATTAAATATCTTGAAGGCATCACCTGATGCAAAGATATTGGTCCCTAAAGACAAGATTAAAAGTGTTTTTCATTTACGCCAAGCAGGTGTGATGGTTGCCACTTGCGTAGGGTATATTGGTTATTATATTTTGAGACTGATTTTCACCACACAGCAAACAGATATAATGAATGAGTATGGGCTCTCAAAAGGCGATATAGGGATGGTGTTAGCTTGCTTTGGAATAGGTTATGGCATTTCAAAGGCTTTTATGGGGCTGATAGCAGATAAATCAAATCCAAGATATTATATAGCACTAGGGCTTATTCTTTCGGCGATTGCTAATGTGGGATTAGGGTCTACAAGTAATATAGCAGTGATGATGGTTTTGATGACGCTTATGTCTACAGCTCAATCTATGGGAGCTCCCGCGTGTCAAAAGCTTATTTTATTTTGGTGGTCTAGAAAATATAAAGGGACTGCTTTTAGCGTTTGGGCATCAGCGCACAATTTTGGAGCTTTTTTCTGCGTAGCCACTATTTCTATGGCAGGAGCTTTAGTTCCAGGTTGGGGGCTTCCAGGCACATTTTATATGGGTTCAATAGTATCAGTGATAATAGCAGTTTTCATTGTAATTATTGGCGCGGACCGTCCATCATCGGTTGGACTTCCTCCTGTAGCTGAGCTTTTTCACGAATATCAGGTTTTGACAAATGGTGAAGTGGTCACTGATGACACAACCACTTTGAAACTTTCAGAGATTTTTGTAAAATATGTTTTGAAAAATAAAATGGTTTGGGCAATCTGTTTAGCATCTATGTCGCTTTATATAGTTAGATATGGTATTTTGAGCTGGATACCGTCTTATCTTGTAGAAGCAAATGGATTTGAAAAAGGCTGGGCGAAATGGTTTGTGGGTCTTTTTGAATTATGCGCTGTGCCAGGTGTGATTTTGCTAGGGCTTTTCTCTGATAAAATTGCTGCAGCAAGGCGTGTGCCAGCGTGCATAGCAGCTGTGATAGGTTTAGTTATATGCCTTATAGGATATTTTTTCTCTCAAGATCATACTGTTATAATAG
Source organism: Candidatus Opitulatrix cubana (assembly GCA_031283665.1). Lineage (GTDB taxonomy): Bacteria > Actinomycetota > Actinomycetes > Actinomycetales > Bifidobacteriaceae > Opitulatrix > Opitulatrix cubana. Next base: position 4,654 of record JAITBJ010000001.1, on the reverse strand, counting down.
TTTCTTTGCTTATTATGGGAAACTGCATTTATGCACCATTAGCATTAATAGGTCTTATGGTAAATGAGGCGGCACCAAAGTTTGCTGTGGGTGCCACATCAGGCTTTATGGGCTTTTTCCAGTATGTGTTTGGTGAAATAGCAGCCACTGCACTTATTGGTAAATTAGTTGATTCATTTGGCTGGTCTGCTAATATGATTGTTATAGGCTGTGCTTTATGTTTGACACTTTCCTTACTTGGTTATTTATTTGTTATAGAAAATCGTGTTAGGGCAAAAGAAGCTCAATTAGAAGGTACGAGGTAATATGTTTTTATTTAATCTGATTAGACCAGCACCTGATTCAAAATACAAAGTGCCAGAGGGCAAGATTAAAAGTGTCTACCGTTTGAGACAGGCGGGTGTCTTAACAGCAGCATCTGTTGGATATTTAGGATATTATATTTTGAGACTGATTTTCACTACGCAGCAAAAAGAGATTATGGCTGTTTATGGATTATCAAAATCAGATATAGGTTTAGTGTTAGCATGCTTTGGCGTAGGATATGGTCTTTCAAAGTTCTTTATGGGTATATTATCTGATAAATCAAATCCGCGATTTTATCTTGGATTAGGTCTTATAATTTCTGCATTGCTAAACTTTGGTTTAGGGTCTACAGGAAGCGTTCATATAATGATGATTCTAATGATTGTAATGTCTGTGGCTCAAGGAATGGGCGCACCTGCATGTCATAAGCTGATTATGTATTGGTGGTCTAAAAAGAATAAGGGCACGGCCTTTTCGGTTTGGTCATCTGCACATAATTTTGGAGCGTTTTTCTGTGTGGCGTGCATCAATCTTGCAGGTGCATTAGTTCCTCAATGGGGTTTGCCTGGCACATTTTATATGGGTTCAATAGTTTCGCTGATTTTGGCTGTGTTTATAATTGCTGTGGGAGCAGATCGTCCATCTACAGTTGGACTTCCTCCTATATCAGAGTTTCATAAAGAGTATCAGGTTTTAAACTCAGGTGAAGTAGTTCAAGATGATACTACTGATATGAAGCTTCTATCTATTTTTGTAAAATATGTTTTGAAAAATAAAATAGTTTGGGCTATCACGCTGACCTCAATGTCATTATATATAGTCAGATATGGAGTTTTAAGCTGGATACCGTCATATTTGGTGGAAGCAAAAGGATTCGATAAAGACTGGGCAAAATGGTTTGTGGGTCTTTTTGAATTATGCGCTGTGCCAGGTGTGATTTTGTTGGCTACAGTTACTGATAAAATTACAGCTTCACGAAGAGTGCCTGTTTGCATTTTTTCTGTTCTTGCATTAGTGGTTTGCTTTGCAGGTTATTGGTTTTCCACTGATCATACTGTGATTATTATTTGCTTACTTATTATGGGAAACTGCATTTATGCTCCTATAGCGCTTATTGTGCTTATGGTGATAGAGGCAGTACCAAAATATGCCGTTGGGTCGTCTACAGGGCTTATCGGATTTTTTCAATATGTAGTAGGTGAAGTGGCTGCCACTGCAGTTATTGGCAAATTAGTGGACGCTTTCGGCTGGGAAGCGAATATGATTGTAATAGCTTCTGCTATTTGCCTATCGTTAGGACTTTTAATTTATCTATTTATTCAGGAAAAAATGGAGAAATTAAAAGAGGCTAAACTAGAAGGGAGACATTAAAATGTTTTTATTAAATATATTACGACCAGCACCTGATTCAAAAACGAAAGTGCCAGAGGGCAAGATTAAAAGTGTTTATCACTGGAGGCAGGCAGGTGTGTTAACAGCCACATCTGTAGGCTATATAGGCTATTATATTCTGCGACTGGCTTTCACCACTCAGCAAGCAGATATAATGAGCGAGTATGGGCTTTCAAAAGGGGATATAGGAATGGTGTTAGCCTGCTTTGGAGTGGGATATGGCATTTCAAAGTTCTTTATGGGCATATTATCTGATAAATCAAATCCAAGGTTTTATCTTGCATTAGGTCTGATAATTTCTGCATTGCTAAACTTTGCTTTAGGGTCTACTGGAAACATATCTGTAATGATGATGTTAATGATTTTGATGTCAGTGGCGCAAGGTATGGGTGCTCCTGCGAGTCAGAAACTTATTCAATTCTGGTGGTCTAAAAAGAATAAAGGCACCGCTTATGCTGTTTGGTCATCCGCTCACAATTTCGGAGCGTTTTGCTGCGTCGCAGTTATTTCTATGGCGGGTGTATTAGTTCCAGGCTGGGGACTTCCTGGCACATTTTATATAGGTTCAATAGTTTCGCTGATTTTAGCTGTGTTTATAATTGCTGTGGGAGCAGATCGTCCATCTACAGTTGGACTTCCTCCTATATCAGAGTTTCATAAAGAGTATCAGGTTTTAAACTCAGGTGAAGTAGTTCAAGACGATAAAACAGATATGAAACTCACTGAGATTTTTGTAAAATATATTTTGAAAAATAAAATTGTTTGGGGCGTGACAGTCACATCTATGTCTCTTTATTTAGTTCGCTATGGAGTTTTGAGCTGGATACCGTCATATTTGGTGGAAGCAAAAGGATTCGATAAAGACTGGGCAAAATGGTTTGTGGGCCTTTTTGAATTATGCGCTGTGCCAGGTGTGATTTTGTTAGCTACAGCTACTGATAAAATTACAGCTTCACGAAGAGTGCCTGTTTGCATATTTACTGTGGTAGGGCTTATAGTGTGTTTCGCAGGCTATTCATTTTCAATGGATCATACAATAATAATCATTTGCTTGCTGCTTATGGGCACATTTATTTATGCACCTCTTACATTAGTGGGACTTATGGTAAACGAAGCTGTTCCAAAGTTTGCTGTGGGTTCATCTACTGGATTTATGGGCTTTTTTCAGTATGTGGTAGGCGAAGTGCTTGCTACTGCGCTTATTGGTATATTAGTAGACGCCTTTGGCTGGACAGCTAATATAGTAGTTATAGGCGCTGCAATTACTCTATCGTTAGCAGTTTTAATTTATCTGTTTATTCAGGAGAAGTCTGAAAAAGCAAGAGAAGCCCAATTAGAGGCAGATTCTGCAAAATCATAAAAGCATCACAGTAATGTTTTTGTTAAATATATTACGACCAGCACCTGATTCAAAAGCGAGGGTACCAGAGGGCAAAATTAAAAAGGTTTTTCATATGAGGCAGGCAGGTGTGTTTGTTGCCACATGTGGAGGTTATATAGGCTATTATATTGCACGACTTGCTTTTACTATTGAGCAGCAAGATATTATGAAAGCATATGGCTTGAATGTGGCAGATATAGGTTTTATTTTGGCAGTATTTGGTATTAGTTATGGCTTGAGTAAGTTCATTATGGGCGTGCTTTCAGATAAATCAAATCCGCGATTTTATATAGCACTTGGTCTGATACTGTCTGCATTTATAAATGTGTTATTAGGCTCCACAGGTGATAAGTGGATTATGATGATTCTAATGGCGCTTATGGCTGTGACTCAAGGTATGGGAGCTCCAGCGTGTCAGAAATGCATTCAGGTTTGGTGGGGTAGACGCAATAGAGGCACATTTTTCTCAATATGGTCATCAGCTCATAATTTAGGTGCTTTTTGTGCTACAGAAGTTGCTCTTTTAGCATCTTATATATTTGTGGGGTCCACTCACGCTGCAAGTGATGTTTTTTATCTGTCAGCAGTTTTTTCAGTGATTATTGCTGTAATAGTTATAATTGTAGGCGCTGATAGACCTGTTACAGTAGGACTGCCCTCAATTCAAGAGTTTACAGGAGAAAAGGTCGCTGATTCTGAGGGCGAAATAGTATCAGATGATGAGGGAAAAAATTTGACAATTATTCAAATTTTTGTAAAATATATTTTGAAAAGTCGCGCTGTATGGTATTTGAGTATAGCATCTGGCTCCCTTTATTTAGTGCGTATGGGAATTATGCAATGGATACCAACATATTTGCCAGCTTCAAAAGGATTTGGTGTGGATGAGGCAAAGTTTTATTTAGGACTTTTTGAGTTAGCAGCTGTGCCAGGTGTGATATTATTAGGCTTTTTGAGCGATAAATTAACTAAAGGTAGAAGAACCCCTGTGGCATTAGTAACAGTTTTTGTGCTTTTCGGGTCACTATTTATATACTGGGCATCAGATTCTAAAGCTATGATCACAGCTGCTCTTTTAGTAATGGGCTCTTTAATTTATGCACCTCTTACGCTTATAGGTCTTATGATAAATGAAAGCGTTCCAAAGTTTGCTGTTGGCTCATCTACTGGATTTATGGGTTTTTGGCAGTATATTTACGGAACCACGCTTGCTTCTGCTGTTATGGGCATTTTAGCTCAATCATTTGGGTGGACAGCAGGCTTTATTATGTTAGGAATAGGCGGCATTTTAACACTTATTTGCCTATTTTTGACTTATCGTTTAGAGAAAAAAGAGTTTGAAGTAGCCTAGCATTTATTAAGTAATTCTTTTTCCTATATTCAACGTTATAGTTTTGTTACTTTAATGTTATAAATCTGTGAGGAAAGCTGTATAATATATACCTTTAGTTATAATTATGTTATAAGCCTATATCTTAGATATAGAGAATAAAAACGAAGGTTGAAGGTGTAATTTGAAAAAGATAACTTTTATAGCAAGACCAGTATTTAGGTCTGTAAAAAAAATGTTATCTA
>JAITBJ010000021.1 GCA_031283665.1 Candidatus Opitulatrix cubana | reverse complement strand
ATGCGAATTATAAACCGTTTGAAAATTTGTGGCATTTTAGAGATAAAATATATAAGAGTAGGCAATATAAATGGGTTATTTTGTCTACAGAAATTGATTATTCTAATCAGATTTTATCTTCAGATTTAATGAAGCCGTTTATTAATACAAAAAACTTATGGAACAACTATAAGCCAATTTTGGCGTTAAATCAATTTGATTCCGCAACAATTTTCTTTGAGAGAAAATAATTATTGTAGTGTATTATTAATATATGCAAAAGATGATATTGAGGCTTAAATCTTATAAACTTTTATCTTATAAAACTGCAATTTTATTTAGTTTTATAGTTTTTGCAATTTTTATTGCGTTATTTCGTTATCAAACATCTTTGATTTGGTCATCTGATAATGGATTAGATATTTATGTTTATCAAATTATAGGTAACGCTTGGAATCATGGAGTTTTGCCATATAAGGATTTATTTGATATGAAAGGTCCAGCCTGGTATATGCTTTGGTTTGTTTTTGCTTTTATTAGTCCCTGGTCAAATACAGCTCCCTTTATATTTCTTATTTTTATTTATACTATTTCATTCATATTTGCGTTTAAAATATTAAAACTTTTTCTTTCTAATTTTGCTTCATATTTGGTATCTGTTATTTATATTTTTATTGCATTTACCACGGATTGTACTTATACTGGATTTAGTTCATCATTTTATGTAGAGGAGATAATTTATCCAATTGCATTATTATTTATATATACTATATTAAAAGATTTTTATTTTAAACAAAAAGTAAATAGATATGTTTATTTTATAAACGGTGTTTTATTTGGTTTTATAGTATGGTCAAAATATCAGCTAATTGGTATATGGGCAGGAATAACATTTGGCCTTTTAATATATGCTATTGGAAAAAAAATAAAATGGAAGAAGCTTTTACAAAATATGTTAATCTTTTTATCAGGGCTTGCGCTGTTTACTATTTTTATTATATTTGTTTTATATCTAAATGGCAATTTAAGGGATATGTTTAGGTGTTATTTTTTTAGTAAACCGGGAAATTATTCACTATATCAAATAATAGCAGACTGGCCAAACATACACGATTTTTTGTTTTATAGTAATTTTCTTTATCTTGGTAGTATTTGGAGTATATTGATTATAATTCTTTTAGTATCATTATTCTTTAAATCACCGTTCAAGAATTTTAGAATAGTAATCATATCTTGTTTTGTTATAAACTCTTTTGTAGAAACAGTTTTACTATATCATCCTTATAATTGGCAAGTTGTGTTTATACCTACAATATTTGCTTTTATTTTTCTAGGGTATACTTTTAGAAAATTTGAACCGAAAAAGTTTTTTAAAAAGAGTCTTGCAATTGGTTTATCTGTTTTATTTCTAATGATTTTTTATATACAAATTTCTGTATTTCACGATGATGACAGAGTATCTGTATTTAACGAGAATAATAAAATGATCCCCCTCTATGATCCTGTTATGGAACATTATTTAGGTGGCGGAGAAAATGCTGGCAAATTCCTTTCAGAGTATATTAATTTGCACAGTACTGACAATTCTGTTTTTGTTTGGTCTTATATAGGTGCTAACTATTCTACATATTTTTATAATAAACAAATTCCTGATAATTATTACTTTTTCCCAACTGCAATGAATGATTTGCTTAAAGCTGATTTCGATACTAAGAGAATTTATGCTACAAAAAAATATAAATGGGTTATAAGGTCAATAGCACCTAGTAAGTACCCTATACTTGATACGACTTTTACGCTAAAGCAGCTAAAAGCTATATTTCCAGACTTTTATTTGTGGAAGAACTATAAACCTGTGATAGCAGTGAATCAGATGCAATTCACAACTGTTCTTTTTGAGAGAGATGATTAATAATATATAGAATAATTTATCTAGTAAGCAAATCTCTTTTTGCAAATATAGGCAGTGCTATAAAATGTGGTACTATAATTATGGCTAATAATATAAATACATTGTTTACATCAAAATTTCCTGCCATAATATCATGCGGCACAAAATATCTAAAAACAGTGGCATAGCTTATTTTATCTACTATATCTCCAGCAGTTGACAATGATGCTATAAAGTAGCTCAGAAATGCGTAAAATCCTACTACTACACCCGCTATAGACTTTTTGCCTGTAGCAGCACCTAAGCAAAATGAGAGCGTTCCGAGCACTAATGCGAGCAAGGTGGCTACTAATGTGCTTTGCAGCATAGCCTGATAGTTTATGCTTTCTCCAAGTGCTATTCCTCCAAGAATAATTCCCAAAAAGTAGCCTGCCATTATAGCAAAGAGCGTAACAACAAGTGCAAAATATTTTTGCAAATAAAGGTTATATCTCTTCAAAGGCTTTGATAGGGTAGTAAGCAGCAGAGTGCTTCCTTCCTCACCTGCTAAAAAGTTTGCACCAAAAAGTATCATTGCAATTGATGGCAAAATCACCATTTGGTGAAAAAGCTCTTGCCCCGCATAGCCATTATATGTGCTCCAGCTGTCTGTGGTGCCCATCCATCCTTTCATAGAATCGGGCATTGTGCCCATTACTGTGCCAAATGAATCGCGGATTCCTGGAAAGATCATAGCTGTGCCAAAAAGCACCACTAAAGTAGCCGCGAACCATTCCAAAATCACCATTTTTCTTTCAAAAAGTGTTTTTCCAAATATATTTTTTAACATTTTATTACCCTTTATTTCTCTGATTCGCTTGTTTTGTAAAATTGCATAAAAGTGTCTTCAAGACTTTCATCTGCTTTGATTTTATACTCTATATGATTTGCCTTCAAAAAGTCTAGCACTTTTTCAGAGCCGTGTTCTTTGGTGTTAATTTCAATTTTTTTACTACTATTTGCAATTAGTTCATCTTTTGTGGGGGAAGCAACTATTTTTCCCGCTTTTATGAAAATAAACTTATCGCATAATTGGTCAATTTCCGATAAAATGTGAGAAGAAATAAAAATAGTTGATCCATTATCTTTCAATTCTAGTATCAATTTATTAAACTCATTTTGAACTAATGGGTCTAAGCCGTTAGTAGGCTCATCTAAAATTAAAAGTTTTGGCTTGTTCACAAGCGCTATGCACAGAGAAACCTTTTGATAGTTGCCTGTGGAAAGAGATTTAATTTTTGCTTTTGGGTCAATTTGTAGCCGTTTCATTAACTCATTTATATATTCTTTATCGTATTTACCGGAGAGATAGGCAAAGTGCTCTAGTTCATCTTTTATAGTCATGCTCTTGTCAAGAGCCATATTATTAGATAAGAATCCGATATTTTTATGGATTTGCGAGTTTTTCACTGTCACTTTCTCGCCAAATATTTTTGCACTGCCGCTTGTAGCGGATATAAAAGAGAGTAGAATATTAATAGTAGTAGATTTTCCAGCGCCATTAGGTCCTAAGAAGCCGGTTACAGAGCCTTCTTCAACAGAGAAGTTTATATTGTCTAAAGCCTTCAATTTTCCAAATCTTTTGCTTACATTTTCTATTTCGATAACATTTGTCATATAATCAGATTACACTATCGTTTTTTTTTTTTTTCAAAATTAAATTACAACCAATTTTGTCTTTTTTAGATTTGACTTTCAAATTTTGCAAAAATAATATATACTATTACTATTATGGCACTTCCAAACATTAATGATTATACCTCTATAGGTATTCCAGGTTCTCAAAGCTCTTATACAGATGAATTATTTGTGCTATCTGCTGAAGAGGTTGAAATTATTTCAAAATTGGAAGAAAACACAGCACTTTTAGTAGAACATAAAGAAGGAGTTGTAGAAGCACGTTATTTGCTAAATACAGATAGCACGCTTATAGGCAGAAATGAATCTGCTGATATTTTGCTTGATGATAATACTATTTCAAGAAAACATGCTGAAATTATAAGACAATCAGGAGTTTGGTCGCTAAAAGATTTAGGCTCTTTGAATGGCACTTATGTGAACGGCGAAAGAATTGAAAATAGCCAAGTTATAAACAGTGGTGATAAAATACAAATTGGAAAGTTTCATTTAGTCTTTTTTGCACCCGGTAATTTCACATAATTTTTACAATCAAGTAGCGTGTTGCATAGCAATTAAATGTTAATCTATCTTATAGTTAAAAGTTAAGGAGTTAATATGAGATTTGATGACTATACACAAGGTGCGTTGTTTTCGCTAGATAAACCACCAAGTGAAGCGGAAACATCTGGTTATAAAGGTCCACAGGTTTGTGCAGCTGTGGGAATAACATTCCGCCAGTTAGATTATTGGACTACTACAGGTCTTGTGACTCCATCTATAAGAGTATCTCGCGGTTCTGGAGTTCATCGTTTATATAGCTTTAAAGATGTTGTTTTTATAAGATTAATTGCAAAAATTACTAATGACTTAGGTATTTCGCTGCAAAAAGTAAGAACTGCTATAGATAAAATGAGGACAGAGTTTGAGAATCTGAAAGATGCAACAATAGTTTCTGATGGTACTACAGTTTATGCTTGTAGATCTAAAGAAGAAGTGTATGATATTTTACGTGATGGACAAGGAGTTTTCTCTATTACACTTGATGGAATTTTTCAAGATGTGGAAAATTCTTTACTAAATGTTCAAAAAGTCGATTTTTCTGCGGAGGAAAAATTAGACGATTTTACTCGCGCTCGTCAAGCTATATCAGCGTAAAAGGGTAGTTTTCAACAATTTTAAGTCCTGATTTGACTTAACTCAAATTATGTGTCATTCTATATAAGTATCTATTTGTATTTGAAATATGATAGGAGAAAAAATATGAGTAATACACTAAAAATAACCGCCGAAGGATTTGTGGGAGATGATCCTAAATACTTTGTTGGTGAAAAAGATGGAAAAGATTATGTGAATTTTAGAATGGCACATACTGACAGATATAAAGAAGCTAAAAGCGGTGAGTGGGTGGATGGAAAAACCACTTGGCTTTCGGTAAAAGCTTGGGGACCTTTAGCGTCTAATATAGCTAATTCAGTTTCAAAATCTGATCCTGTGCTAGTCGAAGGCCGTTTTACAATAGATGAGTATAAAGACAAAGATGATTTAGTTCATACTACACCTACAATTTTAGCAGATAAGGTGTCATTTAATATGAACAAAGGAATTTGCTCAATTATGCGCAATACTAGCTCTAAAGCGTCTACATCTTTTGAAGCAGATGAAAAAAGCGCTCAAAAGGCTAGTAAAAAATAGTAAAAAAAATTATAGAATATAATTTTTAAAATTCAATAGGTTTCTTTTTGCTATACTATATATAGAATCATATTAGCAGCTGCAATTTTTTTTGCTTTTCGTTATTATTTTCTACTATTTATTAGCATCTGCTAAAGGTATGAATCCTCTGGTAGTATAGCAGAAAGGTTTTTATGGCACAGTTTATATATACTATGCAAAACGCTTACAAAAAGGTAGGCGATAAAGTGATTTTAGATGATATATCACTTAATTTTCTTCCAGGTGCAAAAATAGGAGTGGTAGGTCCTAATGGCGCCGGGAAGTCTACACTGTTAAAAATTATGGCAGGGCGTGAAACACTTTCTAACGGGGAGAGTTCATTGTCTCCCGGCGCCACTGTAGGAATCCAAATGCAAGAGCCTGAACTCGATGAGAGCAAAACTGTAAAAGAGAATATAGAGCAAGGTTTAGGCGAAATAAAAGAAAAATTAGATGAATATAATCAAATTAGTGAAAAATTAGCAGACCCTAATGCAGATTTTGATACTCTTATGGATAAGATGGGCAAATTGCAAGAAGAAATAGATGCAGCTGGTGCATGGGATATAGATTCTCAACTAGAGCAGGCTATGGATGCACTTCGCTGCCCTCCAGGAGATTGGGAAATAAAAAACTTATCAGGTGGTGAAAAAAGACGAGTGGCCCTTTGCAAATTGCTTATTCAAGCTCCAGATTTGCTACTTTTAGATGAGCCTACAAACCATTTAGATGCAGAGTCTATTATATGGTTAGAGCAGCATTTAGCGACATATCCTGGCGCTGTGCTAGCTGTGACGCACGATAGATATTTTTTGAATAATGTAGCTGAATGGATATGTGAAGTAGATAGAGGAAAACTTTATCCTTATGAGGGAAATTATTCCACATATTTAGAAACAAAAGAAAAGCGATTAGAGGTTCAAGGGAAAAAAGATGCTAAACTTGCAAAGCGTCTATCAGAAGAATTAGAATGGGTTAGAACTAATCCTAAAGGCAGACAAGCTAAATCAAAAGCTAGGCTTCAAAATTATGAAAAGATGGCTACAGAAGCTGAAAATAATAAAAAGTTAGATTTTGAAGAAATTCAAATCCCGCCAGGTCCGCGTTTAGGAAGCACTGTAATAGATGCTAAAAATATCAAAAAAGCTTTTGGAGAAAGAACTCTTATAGATAATTTGAGTTTTAGACTTCCACCAAATGGCATTGTTGGAATAATAGGACCTAATGGAGTAGGAAAAACTACACTTTTTAAAACTATTACAGGTTTGGAGCAGTTAACAGATGGGGAGTTAAAAATTGGAGAAACAGTTGAGATTTCTTATGTTGATCAAACTCGTGAAAATATAGACCCAGAAAAGCCACTTTGGGAAGTGGTATCGGACGGCTTAGATATTATAGAAGTGGGCAAAACAGAGATTCCGTCTCGTGCGTATGTAGCATCATTTGGATTTAAAGGTGCTGATCAGCAAAAAAGAGCTGGCATTTTATCTGGTGGAGAGAGAAACCGATTAAATCTTGCGCTGACACTGAAAAAAGGCGGTAATTTACTTCTTTTAGATGAGCCAACTAATGATTTAGATGTTCAAACCCTGTCATCGTTAGAAAACGCTATATTAGAGTTTCCTGGTTGTGTAGTAGTTTCATCCCATGATAGATGGTTTTTAGATAAAGTTTGTACACATATTTTGGCATGGGAGGGTGATGACGAAAATCCTGCAAAATGGTATTGGTTTGAGGGCAATTTTGAAAGTTATGAGGAAAATAAAGTTGAGCGCTTAGGTGAAGCAGCAGCACGCCCTCATAGAGTACAATATAGAAAATTGAAAAGATAGTATATAAATTATAATTGCGTATGAAATAAAGTAATTTATTGTATACTAATAATATGGTTATAGGTATAAAAGTTTTAGCAATTTTAGCTGCATTATTTTGTGTGGTACTAGCTGGAATTAAATTGTTTAAAAGTGCAAAACATTTACTTTTTACTTTTTCAGACTCATTTTCAAAACACGAATTTGATTTTTCAACTAATTTAGAGCAAGAAGTTTATACTCCTGCAGTTGATCAAAATATAAAGGATTTAGCTAAGGCAGTATTCAATAATAAAAGAGATAAACTAAAGAGCAGAAAGTTTAAAAAAGAGCGCTTGAAGAAAATATATATGGAGTGGTAATGAAAGAAATAGGTGTAATAGTAAATCCTACTGCTAACCGCGGTCAAGCTGTGATATATGGCAGAACAGTTATAAAGCTTCTCAATAAACGACTAGGCGAAAAAGGATTTGATATTATAGACTTGACCGGAGAAACTTTTGACCAATCAAAGCAGTTAGCTAAAAAAGCAATTGACAGAGGGCTAGAAGCTCTTATAGTTGTAGGTGGAGACGGTATGGTTTCTATGGGCGTGAACTTGCTTGTAGGCTCCCAGGTGCCGCTTGGAATAGTGCCTGCAGGATCGGGAAACGATTTTGTGCGTTCATTAAAAATCCCAGTAAATCAGCCAGAAGTGGTTGCTAATGGTATAGCATCTGGCATTTTGAATAAATCGTATTTTAAAATAGATGTAGGACAGGCTAAACCTCTAAATAAAGGTCAGGAAGTAAAAAATAAATACTTTGTATCTATATTATGTGGAGGAGTGGATGCTGCAATATCTAACACGGCTAATTTATCACCTATACCATCTTCTACAATTAGATATTTATCAGCATCGTATTATCATTTATCAAAACTTGCTCATTATGGTTATAAATTGACAGTAAATAATGAAGTTATAGAAAAAGATTTAGAGCTTCTTTCTGTTTGTAATACTTCATATTATGGAAACGGTATAAAAATAGCACATGATGCTAATCCGCAAGACGGTTTATTTGATATTATTTATTCATCGGGAGTAAATGTTTTAAAGGCTATAAGTGTTTTTTCTAAAGCTATGATTGGTATAAAACCAAGTAATAGGGCTGTTACCACTCTTAGATCAGACAAAATAATTATTGAGGCTTCTGGTTTGGGTTCCACTCCGCCTGATATTTTAGCTGATGGAGAAAAAGTTGGAAATGTGCCGCTTGAGGTAAGCGTAATACCTAAAGCACTTAATATAATTATGCCTCCAAAAGTTTTGGAAAAATTTCAATAAATGGTTTTGCCATTTTTGTTTAATATATTATTATCTTTAGTTGATGGCATTATATTTTCAGCGGCATTTCCAGATTTATCTCTATATATTTTAGCACCGATAACGCTAGCAGTTTTATACTTTATTCTAAAAAAAAGTTCTATTTGGAAGTCAGCTATATATGGATTTTGCTTCGGCTTAGGATTTTTTCTTGTTTCTCTATCATTTATAAATTATGCATTAAATCCATTAGGAACAGCATTAGTCTCTATAATGGAGAGTTTATTTTTTGCTAGCTTTGGTGCTTGCTGGTCTATTTCAAAAAGATTTTTTATAGTTAGAAAAAATCCGTTTATAAACGCTATAGCATTTGCAGCTTTATATACTGCTTTTGAGCAGCTTAGAGGAATTTTGCCGCTAGGAGGCTTTCCGTGGGGTAGTGTTGCGTATTCTCAAAGCGCTTCTCCAATAGGTAAACTTTCATATTTTATAGGGCAGTCTGGCGTTGTTATAGTAATTGTGTTTTTTAGTGTATATTTGTATAGATTATTTAGTTTTATTATCACTTTGCGACCTATAAAAACAATTAGTTGTGCTGTTTTACTTGTAATTATATATTTTTCAGGAAATATATTTTACGCCTTTGACAATTTGCAGAATGAAAATGATCAGAATAAAAATAGTTTCACATTTGCAGCAGTTCAAGGCAATATAAAATATCATCCATCTGGTGATACGAGTGAAGCTGATACATTAGCTTTTGAAAATCATATAACAGAAACTGAAAAAATGTTAGAAACTGCTGAATATAAATCAAAGCAGGCTCAGATTCAAGCTGTGTTTTGGCCAGAATCTTCTATAGAGTTTGACCCTTTAAATAGCGCTAATCAAAAAGATTTAAGCCGTTTATATAAATTAGTAGATAGAGTAGGTAAACCCTTTATTATCGGAGGTCCTACTTTCAAATCAGAAAATGGTGTAAAAAAGAAGTTCAACAGCGTTTTCGTAATTGCTCCCGAAAAGGGGATAGTGGGGCAGTATGATAAACAACACATTTTACCTTTTGGTGAGTTTATACCTGCAAGAGATTTTTTTGCGTTTTTAGATAAGCAGCATACAGATTTAATTACAGACATTTACCCTGGCAAAAATGATAATGTTATAAAACTTGATAACGCAAATATAGGAGTTAGAATATGTTTTGAGGTAGCTGATTCTCAGCTTATAGATAAATCAGTAAAGAACAGTGCTAATATATTTTTCTTTCCATCAAACGACTCTAATTTTGGACCATCATCTGAATCTGCTCAGCAGCTTCAAATAGCGCAATTTCGCTCTATTGAAAACAAAAGGAGCACAATTGAGCTTTCTACTAATGGCATTTCTGCCACAATTGATCCATTAGGCGAAATTGCTAATAAAACATCGCTTTACACAAATGCTCATTTCATTGCCGCATTGCCTCTAAATAACACTATTCCTCCTCATTTAGAAATAGAACCTTGGATTGTAGGTGTTTGTTATATTTTATCAGGTGGTCTATTTATTTTAGGTACTATTTTTTCTTTTGCAAAAAAGAAAAAATAGATAGAGGTGAAAAACACCTTTTTAGTGTAAACTTTATATATGGAGAAAAAACTAATTATATTTCCAACATTCAATGAAGCCGAAGCTTTACCTGTCATTTATGAGCAAATAGAAAAGTATTTAGATAAAAACACATCTATTTTAATAGTTGATGATAATAGCCCTGATGGCACAGGCAAAATAGCTGATAAAATAGCTAAAGTTGATAAAAAAGTAAATGTTTTGCATAGAAAAAGTAAAGAGGGATTAGGTGCTGCATATGTTGAAGCATTTCGGTGGGGAATAGATAACGGTTTTGATATTTTAATACAAATGGATGTTGACGGATCTCACAGACCAGAAGATTTGCCAAAGTTGCTAAATGTGATAGAAAACGACCCTGATGTAGATTTAGTAATAGGAAGCAGATGGGTAGACGGTGGCGAAACTAAAAACTGGCCTGCAGCTCGTATTGCTTTATCTAAAAGCGGTTCATTATGGTCTAAATTAATTATGGGACTAAATGTGCATGATATTACTGCAGGATTTAGAGCTTATAGAAAGCGCGTATTTGAAAAATATATTAATTTAGATACAATAGATGTTAAAGGTTTTGGATTTCAAATAGATAATACTGCTAAATTGGCTTATCGTGGTGGCAAAATTGTTGAAGTGCCTATAGTTTTTGTAGAACGTGAATTAGGGGAGTCAAAAATGAGCAACGATATAGTAGTGGAGGCTTTATTATCTACTACAAAAGTTGGTATAAAACATAGATTAATTCAATTAAAACACTTGTTTTACGGAAAAGGAGAATAAATATGGCTGATAGTTCTTTTAAAGGTCTTGCAATAGGCGGAAGAAGTTTAGAAACAGATGATGCTATAAACTTTGCTGAGCGCTATGAAGTGACATATATTTGCCCGAATAAACATATAACAATTTTGCCATTTTCTTCGGAAGCAGAAGTTCCACCAGTTTGGGAATGCAGATGTGGAAAAATAGCACATGTTAGAGGAAACACACCATATAAAACGCCTAAAAAAGCAAGTAGATCTAAAACTCATTGGGAAATGTTAACAGATAGACGCTCTATGGAAGATTTACAGAAAAATCTTGATGAGAGACTAAAAATGCTTGAGAGCGGCAAAATTCATAGAGGTTTATAAACTAAAAGTTTTATGCGTTTAGCCGATAAGGGATATTATGTCAGATTTCTTAATCCTTTATATAATATGCTGAAAAAGGCTTATACCCTATGCTGCAGAAATAGGTATAAAACTTTTTGGGTGCTTTTTGCAATTGTTCAGATTTATTTATATTTTACTAACGAACCAATTAATTATAATGAACCTCCTCCATCTGGGGATTTATCACTCTACCACTACTGGATAGATAGAGGTACTCAATTTGGTGTATGGCCTATTTTGCATGAGCCAAGTGTATATCCACCGTATGCGTTTATTCCTATGCTGTTTGCAGGTATTTTTTCGTATCAAAACTTATTTCTTTTCAAAATTATTTGGTATTTCTTGATGATGTTTTTATGGGGATTTGGGTTAAAACTGCTTTGGGAGCAAGTTGATAAGTCTTCAAAGTCTAAAATCTCCAATAGTTTTACAGATATATTCCATTTAGGTTATGGCTCTTGCTATTATGCATTATTTTATATGCTGGCAATGGGAGGAGTATTTTCATCTCGTATAGATTGTATGGCTGCTGTTTTAGGACTTTACGGTTTTATAGCTTTGAAAAACAGTGAAAAAGCCACTTCAGCATTTTTCACCGCCGCTGCATGGACAAAAGTGTTTGTAGGCGCTAATTTCACTCCTTTATTCTTTGCTACAAAAAAGAAAGTGAAAAATGTCATTTTACCAGCTTGTATAGTATCAGCGCCTATATTATTATTAATGTTTGCATGTCAAAATCATTTTTACCCTTTGAGTTTTTTGCAAGGGCAATCTAGTAGAAATCTACAAATAGAATCTGTAGCAGCCACACCATCTATGGTTTCAGAGCTTTTTACAGGGGCACATAATATAATATATAATAATACTATTTATACTAATGAAATAATTTCTCCTGTGTGCGATTTTATAGCTCAAATCTTGAATTATATATTAGTTTTGGCAACTGCTATTATATTATTTTTAGTGTTTAGAGCTAGAAAAGCCGATGAAACACAACTAATTTTAAGTGGTGGACTTGCTGTGATTTTAGGACTTATTGTTTTCAATAAAGTAGGATCTCCGCAGTATTTTACAGCTCTTTTGCCGACACTTGCTTATGCTTTGTCTACAGAATATAAAAAACAGTGGAAAATAACCTGTATTTTAGGATTTTTTGTAGCATTATTTACACAAATGATATTTCCTGGTGTTTATAAATATATAATAAATTATGATCCATATCATTATTTAGGTATATTATGTTTAGCAATAAGAAATTGCCTTGTTATAGCGTTATTTATAGTAGTTATTTATAATCTATATAAACTTGGCAGTAAAGTGCCTAAAGATAGTAAAGTGTCTAAATAGTTGCTAAAATATCTTTTGCAGAAATAATTAAATAGTCTACTCCATCATATTTAATCTCTGTGCCAGAGTATTTTGAATATATCACTCTTGTGCCAATTTTCACAGCCATTGGAGCTATAGCACCATTTTCAAGCGTTCTACCAGGTCCTACGGCTACCACTTTGCCCTCTTGCGGTTTTTCTTTAGCCTCATCGGGGATCACGAAGCCTTTTATTTCCTTTTTCTCCTCCCCTACTTCGATTACTACTCTATCTTCTAATGGTTTGATATTCATAAAATCTCCTTTTATCTATTTAAAAATGTCCCTATTAACATTATAACTGAACTGGTTTAAATTTCAACTCTTCTTTTACACCTTTTTGCTCAATAACATTTGTGACAGTAACCATTTTTTTTATTTTTTCAACAATTTCTTTCACTAAAATATCAGGAACAGATGCTCCAGCACTAATGCCGGTTTTTTCACTTATCATATTTTTTGTTAATTGACTAGCATTATCTATTTGGTATGTTGGTACTTTTTGAGCTGCTATTTCATATAATCTATTCGTATTTGATGAGTTTTTTGATCCTATAATAATCATTGAATTAACGCTCTTTATTAATTCTTTTACAGCTGCTTGTCTATTTTGAGTAGCATAACATATAAAAGAGTTTTTTGGGCTTTCAAGATTTGAAAAACGCTCTTTTAAAATTTTTACAATTTCATTAGTATCATCCACGCTCAAAGTAGTTTGAGAAACCCATGCAAGTTTTTCGCTGTTTTCTAGTTCAACGCTTTTTGCAGTTTCTATACTATCTATAATTGTTATATTTTGACCAGACTTGTCGTTATTAGGTGAAAACCAACCCATTGAACCAATCACCTCATCATGACCTATATGCCCTATTAATAAAATAGTATAACCTTTTTCAGATAAAGATTTTATTCGTCTATGTACTAAATCCACTAATGGACATGTAGCATCTATTATTCTGAGATTCTTTTTTTCAGCTGCTTTCATAATTTCACGACTTACGCCATGCGCAGAAAAAACTATAGATTTTGCATTATCTGGAAGTT
>JAITBJ010000089.1 GCA_031283665.1 Candidatus Opitulatrix cubana | reverse complement strand
TTTGCAATGATTTCGTTCATAGCCATATTAGTAGATGTGCCAGCGCCGCCTTGAATCACATCTATTTGAAACTCATTTAAAAGCTTTCCCTCAATTAGTTCATCACATGCTTTGCATATAGCATCAGCTTTTTTAGGGTCTAAATTAGTAAGGTCAGCGTTTGCCATCGCGCACGCTTTTTTAATATATGCAAAGGCTGCTATAAGTTCAGGGTGCTCCTCGCCTAATTTATGACCTGTGATATGGAAATTTTTTATTGCGCGAGCTGTGTTGATTCCCCAATAAGCGTCACGCGGGATTTGCATTTCTCCCAAAAAATCAGATTCTTGCCGCATATTTTTGCTCATATCTACAGTTTATCACCAAAACCCATTCCAAAATTACATCGGCTAAAAACATTCAATTTATTTTAAGGAATTTACTTTTTTGAACAAGAAATTTATCGCAAAACCCGGAAACTGCCAAAACGGTACTTGGCTACAGTTTCCTGTTGAATTTTTCCTTGCTAACAAGGAACACTACGCTTGCGCGGAAAAATTCAAACGTTTTGCTTTCTAAATTTACTTGCTTCAAAGCGTAAATCAGTATTATTTTAAATTGAATGTTTTTGCAAAAATTTGCACAAAAATTATAAAAACTTTAAATAAACTAATTCTGAAATAGAATATTCAATTTTGGGGTGTATGAGATTTTCGCGCAAGATGTTCCTATTTAAGTAAGAAAGGCGAATACAACGAGCGATACCCGAGCACCGTTTCGGGAGCGAGAGACCCCATAAATTGTAATATTCTATGAAAAAATACTAATAGTTTTTATAATTTTTTGTCCGATTTAGAAAATGAGGGGGGTGATGGATTCGACTGATACAGAAACGGAGCGAGTTCGGTGGTCTAGACTTATACGGCCGTTTACTTTGACAACAGCACCCTCTTTCAAAGCAGTCACGTTTTCCTGATATCGTTTTCCAAAAACACTCATATTTATGGAGCCAGTCAAGTCTTCAAAAATTAGATTTGCATAGGCGTTGCCTTTTTTGGAAATTTTAGTTTCCACCTCTTGCAGTCGTCCAGCTAAAACTACTTTTTCCTGATCTAGCTTCTGAGTAGACTGATCGAGCTGCTTTTCATCCTCAGAAATCTCATCGGAGTCATCTTGAAAATACTCTAAAATATCAACTATTTTTGTTTGAGTTATCTCGGCTAATTTTTCTTTGTCCTGCTCAAGGGGATGCTCTGAAACATAAAATCCTAACATCTCCCGCTCAAACTCCAGCTTTCTGTTTTTATCCCACTCGGGAAGATCAGGAACTGATATTTGATAAGACACAGCTGGGGCGGCATCATAAGAACCGGAGAATAAATCATACTGCCCCTCAAGCTCTTTGTGCTTTGTGTCCATAACCTCTTTTGCAGCATCCTCAAAAATCATAAAAATAGCGTTGCGAGATTTTTCTATTGAATCAAAAGCTCCTGCTTTTATAAGAGACTCTAAAACTCTACGGTTTACAACAGGAAGAGGGACTTTATTTATAAAATCTGTAAAAGAAGTATAAGCTCCTTTCGCAGCACGAGTTTCAACTATTTGACGGATCACCTCTCCGCCAACTCCCTTTATAGCACCAAGACCAAATCTTATAACGCCATCAACTGGTTTAAAAGCATAATCTGATTCATTTACATCAGGAAGTAAAACAGGGATTTTCATACGGTTGCACTCATTTATATATGTACCTAATTTATTAGGGTTTTCCTCATTTGAGAGAAGTGCTGCCATAAACTCATCAGGATAATGAGTTTTTAAATATGCAGTCCAATAAGCAATTAATCCGTATGCTGCAGCATGAGCTTTATTGAAAGCATAGTCTGCAAACGGCAAAAGCGTGTCCCAAAGTTTTTTGATAGCATCCGCTGAAAAACCGTTTTCTTTCATACCTTGCGAAAAAGGAATAAACTGCTTATCCAAAACATCTTTTTTCTTTTTGCCCATTGCGCGGCGCAGCTCATCAGCAGCTCCTAAAGTATAGCCTGCTAATTTTTGAGCAGCTCTTTGCACCTGCTCCTGATAAACAACTAGCCCATAAGTTTCATCTAAAATCTCTTTTAAGGGTTCGTCTAATTCAGGGTGTATGGAGACTCGTTTAGATCTATTGTTTTTAATATCGGCATAATTATTGTGCGAGTTCATACCCATAGGACCAGGCCTGTAAAGTGCAATACACGCTACAATATCATTAAATTTGTCAGTGTTAATTCTCCTCAAAAGAGCGCGCATATTAGGAGAATCAAGCTGAAAAACCCCTAAAGTGTTTCCCTCTCCAACCATTTTATAAGTTGCTTTATCGTCTAAGGGTAAAGTCTCTAAAACGATATTTTCGCCAGTTGACTTTTTGATATTAGCGAGGGCATCTCCTAAAACGTTCAAGTTTTTCAAACCCAAAAAATCCATTTTGACAAGTCCTAAACTCTCACAATCGTGAAACTCAAATTGCGTAATTATAGCTCCATCTTTTTCACGACGCATAATTGGAATAGTTTCTTGAATCGTTTTTGAAGACATTATCACACCCGAAGCATGAACCCCCCAATTTCTGATAAGCCCCTCGATTTTGGCTGCCAAGGAATACACATCTTTGAAGTTGACTAAATCATCTCTCATAGATTCATTACCCTCTGGATCGTAAAATAAACGAGGGTTGACTTTTGGTTTACCTCCTGCATCAGTTGATGTTTTCAAAACTAACTCTCTGAAAAATTCGCCCTCATTATAACGCTGGCTAGTCTCATCAAAAATTTCTGTTAGTTTTACGCCGCGACCTTGAACATCAGGGGGGACTGCTTTTGCTAGCTCATCGCCGACACTATATGTCCAACCCAAAATGCGAGCAGAATCTCTTAAAGCATTTCTGGCTTTTATTATATTAAATGTGATAATTTGAGAAACAGTATCTTCGCCATATTTATCAGACACATAATCTATAACTTCTTGACGGCGGCGCTCCTCAATATCTACATCTATATCAGGCTTGCTCTCTCGCTCAGGATTTAAAAAGCGTTCAAAAATAAGTCCATGCTTCATAGGGTCAAGTTCTGTGATGCCAAGTGCATAAGAAAGCATAGAGCCTGCTGCAGAGCCACGCCCTGGACCAATTATAATTCCTTGGCTCTTAGCCCAGTTTATAAAGTCTGCAACTATTAAAAAGTAGGACGAATAACCCATATTCACAATCACTTCAAGTTCATATTTTGTTTGCTCCACAACATTTACAGGAATGCCTGCTGGAAAACGCTTTTTTAATCCCTCAAACACTTGATTTTTTAAACAGTCCACATCTGTTTGGCCATCTGGCGTGGGAAACACGGGCATAAGATTTCTATCTTCTGAAAACGTGGCTGTGCAACGTTCTGCAATGCGTAAAGTATTTTCACAAGCCTCTGGCAAGTCTTTGAAAAGGTCATACATCTGGGCAGCAGATTTTACATAATAACCAGTGCCATCAAATTTGAAACGCTTTGGATTTACTAAAACATTGCCTGAATTAATCGCTAACATAGCATCTTGAGCTGTGGCATCAGACTCTTTTACATAGTGCAAATCATTTGTGGCTAAAAGCGGTGCACCGAGCTTTTTTGATATTTCTAAAAGGGCATCTCTTGAACGAGCTTCTATTTCAATTCCATGATTCATAAGTTCTACAAAAAAATTATCTTTTCCAAAAATATCTTGGAACTCGCCAGCTGCTTTGAGCGCTTCATCCATTTGTCCTAATTTGATACGAGTTTGAACCTCTCCAGATGGGCAGCCTGTGGTAGCAATAAGTCCTTTTGCATGAGCATTCAAAATCTCACGATCCATTCGAGCATATTTACCCCACTGACCCTCTAACGATGCGCGCGATGATGCACTTATCAAATTTGAAAGACCAACATTATTTTCTGCAAAAAGCGTCATATGTGTGTAAACGCCATTTGCGGAAATATCATCAGGAGAGTATTTTCCATTAGCAGAAGGAGTGGACCAGTGAATGCGGTTTCTATCATACCTAGATGTGCCTGGTGTGAGATAAGCTTCGATTCCGAAAATGGGTTTAATATCAAATTTTTTGCACTCTTCCCAGAGTTTATATGCGCCGTGCATATTTCCATGATCTGTGATGGCAACGGCTTTTTGTCCGAGAGCAGCAACCTCTGCGACGAGTTTATCTATTTTAGCTGCTCCGTCTAACATAGAATAATCTGTGTGGCAATGTAAATGCACAAAATCAGACATATTTTAAGTATAACAGTTTATACTCATGAAAATGTTAAAGGACAAAAAAATAATTATTTCTATAGGTTATTTTCATAAAACATTGCAATTTATGGGGTCTCTCGCTCCCGAAACAGTGCTCGGGTATCGCTCGTTGTATTCGCCTTTCTTGCTTAAATAGGAACATCTTGCGCGAAAGTCTCATACACCCCAAAATTGAATATTCTATTTCAATAGCAAGTTTATAAAATAATTATTTTTTTACGAATTGTTTTTTTGAAGCTGATTAATTTTTATAAACTAATTAAAATGTTAGAAAGGTAAAATATGTCTAAATTTTGTTCATAGTGAAAAATATATAAAATCTACTCTTGAATAGGCTTAACCAAAGGGAAAGTGATGGTGTCGCGGAGGCCTAAGCCTGTAAATGCCATAAGCAAACGGTCAATACCCATCCCCATTCCAGCAGTAGGAGGCATACCGTATTCAAGAGCTTCAAGAAAATCAGAATCTAAATGCATTGCCTCGTCATCACCTTTTTTAGAAAGATTAGCCTGCTCTTTTAAACGCTCATACTGAATCACAGGATCAACTAATTCAGAATAGCCTGTTGCAAGCTCAAAACCTCTTATATATAAATCCCATTTTTCAACCATGCCGGGTTTGCTTCTGTGAGCAGAAACTAGCGGTGATGTGTCAGACGGAAAATCATATACAAATGTGGGTCTGTGCAAATTAGGACAAACTAACTGCTCCCAAAGCAGCTCTACTAGTTTTCCGGGAATAAGCTTTTTCATCTCTTCAGGATTTTGTAAACGCTTTTTTTCTGTGGAGTCTAATTTTGCATTAGCTATCTCAATTAGCTTATCTAATTTAGTATCAGGTGTGATTTGTTCACCGACAGCATCTGACAAAGAATCATAAAGTGTGATTTCATCCCAAGAGCCTGCAAAATCATAAACTTCGCCATTGGTAAGCGCGACTTGTAAACTGCCGTAAACTGCTTCACAGGTGGTTTGAATAAGCTCTTTTGTGAGTTTAGCAATTTGGAAATAATCTGAATAAGATTCATAAGCTTCTAACATTGAAAACTCTGGTGAATGAGAAGAGTCTACTCCCTCGTTTCTAAAATTGCGGTTGATTTCAAAAACCTTATCAAGCCCTCCAACCACAGCTCTTTTCAAAAAAAGCTCTGGAGCAATTCTCAAATAAAGGTCTATATCAAATGCATTCATTTTAGTAGTAAACGGTCGCGCTGCCGCTCCGCCATGCAGGGTTTGAAGCATAGGGGTTTCTAATTCCAAAAAAGCTTTTTTGTGAAATTGGTCTCTCAAAGTAGAAACTATTTTTGAACGCTGATAAACAGTATCACGGGTTTGGGAATTGACTATTAACTCTAAATATCTTCTTCTAACACGGGAATCATCTGAGAGTTCTTTATGCAAAACAGGAAGCGGGCGTAATGCTTTTGATGCCATTTTCCAAGTGTTTACCAAAATTGAAAGTTCGCCTGTTTTAGATGATATAACTTCGCCCTCAACCCACAAGTGATCGCCTATATCTACAAGAGCTCTAAAACTTTTCATTTGGTCTTCACCAATTTGAGCTAATGAAAACATAGCCTGCAATCTATTACCGGCACCATCTTGAAGCGCCACAAATGCGAGCTTTCCTGCACCCCTTAAATACATAACTCGTCCTGCAGTGTTTACAATATCACCTGTGCGCTCATCAGCTTTTAGAGTTTTATATTTTGATCTGATTTCAGGAATAGATGATGAAAATTGTAAATCAACAGGATACGCTTGCAAACCTAAATCAAGCAATTTCTGCCTTTTTGATTTCCTGATTTTAGTTTGCTCTGCTTCAGATAACTGCTCGCTCATAGAATAAGTTTATCAAAAAATAGGTTTATCTTTTGAAAATTGCAAAACCTATTGCAGCAGAAATAAGAGAACCAATAATAATTGCAAGACGAGCAGCTGCTACGGTGACAGATGAGGCATACGACAAATCTGCGATCAAAAAGGAAACAGTAAATCCTATGCCTGCTAAAGCGCCTATTCCTGATAAACTGCGGGACGATATAGATTTATCTAATTTGAAAGGTGTGAAACGGTTTGAGACCCTGGAAAAAGTGATAATGCCAAACGGTTTACCTATTAGTAACCCTAAAACAATTGCTAACATTAACACTGGCATCTGATTAGAATGAGAACTGCTAGACTGTGAAACAAGATTACCAAAAATCTCTGCAAAGTTGATATTCATTTTGAAAAAGATATAAACAGGCAAAACTATTAATCCTGATACTAGTGCAGAGATTTTTTCGTATTTTACAATTCGCGACTTCCAATTGCCTTTTTTAGGCGAGGAGTTTACAGTGAATCCGAGCAGCACGCCGACTATTGCTGTATGCACTCCTGATTCTAACATAAAAAGCCATGATAAGATTGCTACTGGTGCGAGGATTAGCCACTTTGCTTTAGGGTCAAATCTTGAAAAGATTGACCAAACTGCAACAAGCAGAATTGAGAAAAACAAGTTTGGCAGGTAAAGGGTTTTTGAGTAAAAAAGCGCTATTATAATTATTCCAAAAATGTCATCGGCTACAGCTAGCGTCATCAAAAAGGTTTTAATATGTGAAGAGCTAGCACTTTTTATTTTGCCAATTGCAAATGACAAAACTGCAAGAGATAGGGCAATATCTGTGACAGAGGGAATAGCCCAGCCGCTCATAATTTCGGAGTTTGAAGTGGAAAGAGCAACGATGGTAAAAATTACTGTTGGCACGATTACTCCGCCTGTAGCAGCTATAATTGGTAAGGCTGCTTTTTTAGGATTATTAAACGGTCCGAAAATGAACTCGTGCTTCAAGTAAAGACCAACATTTAAAAAAAAGATAGTAAGAAGCCCCTCCTCTACTATATTATCTACTGTGAAACGGAAAAAATGATAATCGAAAGTGGTGTTTATAAAAGAATCAACTGCTTGATGAGTTGGCAAGTTTGAGAGTAGCAAACCTAAAACAGCTGCTGCAATTAAAAGATAACCAGATGATACAAAGTTCTCTAATTTAAAACG
>JAITBJ010000062.1 GCA_031283665.1 Candidatus Opitulatrix cubana | reverse complement strand
GTGATAGATGAGCTAAATGATTTAATGATGGTAGCTGCTCGTGAAGTAGAGGGTTCTGTTATGAGAATAGCTCAGCTTGCTCGTGCTGCTGGTGTTCATTTGATTTTAGCCACACAGCGCCCATCAGTAGATGTGATAACTGGTTTGATAAAGGCTAATGTGCCATCCCGTTTAGCTTTTTCTACTACATCTGCTGTGGATTCACGAGTGATTTTAGATACAACGGGTGCAGAGACTCTTATAGGGCAAGGTGATGCGCTATTTTTGCCAATGGGGGAGTCTCGTCCAAAGAGAATACAAGGCCCTTGGGTGTCAGAGAAAGAGATTAAAAAAGTGGTTGATTTTATAAAAGAGGAAAAAGAGCCTGAATATAAACAGGTGACTACTAAAACATTTATAGAGCAGCAAAATATAGATCCTGCAATTGGCTCTGATATGGATGAACTTCTTGAAGCAGCTCAGTTAGTAATTCAAACAGGATTTGGGTCTACTTCTATGCTTCAGCGCAAAATGAGAATAGGTTTTGCAAAGGCGGGTAGATTAATGGATTTGCTAGCCGAGCATCAAATTGTAGGACCTGTGACAGGGTCATCTAAGCCGCGTGATGTGTTAGTGCCGCCTGATAAAATGCAAGAGGCGCTATTAGCTTTGCAGGGTAAAAGCACGGAATAAGAGTTCAGAATAAAAGCAGTGT
The DNA here is from genome assembly GCA_031283665.1 of Candidatus Opitulatrix cubana. Taxonomy (GTDB): domain Bacteria; phylum Actinomycetota; class Actinomycetes; order Actinomycetales; family Bifidobacteriaceae; genus Opitulatrix; species Opitulatrix cubana. Next base: position 2,216 of record JAITBJ010000062.1, on the reverse strand, counting down.
ATAGTAGAAATAAAATGAAACATATTCCAAATATAATTACTTTTTTGCGAATTATTTTGATACCAGTTTTTTTGTATTTTATAATTCTTGCATATAATCAAACTCCTGTGGATTTATTCTATGCAACAGTTGGGATTGTAGTTTTTGCTTTATTAGCGCTTACTGATAAATTAGATGGCTCTATTGCTCGGCGATATAATTTAGTTAGCAATGTAGGGAAGTTTATTGACCCATTAGCAGATAAATGTTTGATGATTTGCGGTTTAGCAGTTTTAGTAATCTATAATAAATTGAGTGTTTTTATTGCAATTATTTTAGTTTTGCGAGAGATTTTTATCACTGTTTTTAGATTAGTTTATATTCGCAAAAATAATATAGTAATTCCTGCTGACAATTGGGGAAAGGTAAAAACAGTTTTGTTTTTTGTAATATGCTCTTTTGCATTTTTGCCGTTTTTTGATCAAAATCTAAATAATATATTATTTATACCAGTGGTGCTAGTTTCTTTATTTAGCTGCTTTAGATATATAAGAGGTGCAAGTAAAAATGGATGATTTAGCTGAAAAGATTATTGAAAAAATGCAAAAGAGCAAAAAAACTTTTGCAATTGCAGAATCGTTTACAGGAGGCCTGCTATCAGATTCTTTTGTGAAAGTGCCTGGCGCTTCAAAAGCGTTTTTAGGTTCTGTTATAGCCTATTCAAATAATGTAAAAAACTCTATTTTAGGCGTGAGCAATTCTGTATTAAATAAAGATGGCGCTGTAAGCAGTAAAGCGGCTCTTGAAATGGCAAAAGGTGTAAGAGAAAAATTAGGATCTGATATTGGAATATCTACTACAGGAATCGCCGGTCCTGATAATCAAGAGGGAAAGCAAGTGGGTCTTATATATGTGGCAGTTGCAGCAGATAATTTTGAACAGGTTCAAGAATTTGTAATAGAGAATAAAGGAAGGCAGTTTATACGTTTATCAGGAGTTGACAAAGCTCAAAAAATGTTATATACTTATATTAATGGAGAAAGTTTATAAAAATATGAAATATACATATTCTCAAACTCAGACTTATGCGCAAACAGACAATTTACTGTTTAGAGAAATGCTCGGTCAGACACTTCGTCAAATGCGTAAAGAAAGAGGCTGGACTTTGAAAGCGCTTTCTACTCTTGCAGGAGTTTCGCTATCTTTTATGTCAGAAGTGGAGCGTGGAGAAAAAGAGATTTCTAGTGAAGTGCTTTATTCAATATGCAAGGCTTTTGGAATAGAGCTTGATACTCTTTTAGATAAAATCTCTTCAAGATATAAACTTTTGAAGCAAATAGATAACACTCTTTCCTGAAACTGAAAAATGACTTTTTGGTTATGCTTGCCGTATAACGCAAGGAAAATTATACATAAGTCTCACATCAGTATTTCTTGGAACGCTACTATTGTTATTCCAAGCTCTTAACAGAGTAGTGGTGCCTGGGTTATCTAATTCTGACCATAAAAATGTAGCACTGCCCGAGGTCCCCGTTCTCCAAACCGAGCCAACGGTTTGATGTTTCTCAGCCACTATATACCCTGTTGGTAAACTAGCAATAGTTACTCCACTAAAATCTCCCGTGGCTATTGTTAAATAACCATCAATTTGAGCATATCCAAAAATATCTCCATTTGCTTGTTTATAACCGACAAATATTGCAAGAGTGTTTGCATAGAATGAAAAAGGAGCATTACTATTCATTGTAATATTAAATGTAACTTTTTCACCGGTGTTAGCATATTTAGTGTCTATATAAGATTTAGAATGCACGCTCAAGCTATCTCTTGCACTTTCGGCAGAGTTTGCGCCAGTTCCTCCTTTTGTGATTGGGAGCACTGAACTATTCGCATCGGTAGACGAGTTCATTTCATACCCGCCAATCGCGCATATTAACCCGAACGTTAGAATTGTTAACGCTGCTCCAATTTTGTTTATTCTGTTTTTCATTTGCAATTTATTCATTTTCGCTACCTTTCTGTATTTTAGAAAATGTCTTCATATATACAGTCTAAAACAATATATCAAATACCCCCCCCTAACGCGAATTATAACAAAATTATAACATTTTGTTTTCCTACAGGTGCACACTTGTTTTGTAAAAAGTGCCCAAGAAGGGACTTGAACCCCCACGCAGTTTCCTGCACAAGAACCTAAATCTTGCGTGTCTACCAATTTCACCACTTGGGCCGGTGTT